>JAAYZP010000430.1 GCA_012514785.1 Propionibacterium sp.
CGCATCGGTTCGTCGTCGAGGGTGACGTGCGCGACGCGCTGGGTGAGTGAAGCGGCCAGGTGCTGCGCCAACGTCGACTTGCCCACCTGCCGGGCGCCCTCCAACACGACGACAGGCGTGTCAGCCAGAGCATCGGATATCGCTGTGGCCTGGAATCGCGGGAACATGCCTTCAGGATGGCACAGTTGACCTTTCGCGACGCTCAACTTGAAGATTCGCGGTGTCCAACTTGGAGATTCGCGGTGTCCAACTTGGAGATTCGCGAGACTCGCCTTCGCTCAGGCGTCGCGCCAGGAGTCGATGTTGGCGGCGATGAACTCCTCGTCCAGCAGCTCCGGGTAGAGCTCGCGGACGCGGGCGATCCGTTCGGCCTGGCCCTCGGCGAGCACCTCGTCGTCTGCAAGGCACCGCGACGACGTCATCAGCCCCTGCTGACGCAGCGTCTCGTTCACCCCGGCGATCGAGCCGGCGAACTTGTGCTCGGGGTCGAACACCGCCTGGTTCACCTGGGTCACGTCCGTGGCAGCGGCGAGGATGTCCTGCGGCACCGCGCCGTCGTGGCCGTCCCAGATGCGGCGCGTGAGGTCGACGGCGGCCTTCGTCCCCACCGACCACTGCCCCAGCAGCCCACCGGTGAAGCGGAGTTCGCCGTCGCCGAAGCGGTGCGGCAGGAGCAGGTCGGTGACGATGGCGTCGTCGTTGCCGGTCAGCAGGACGACGTCGTCGCGCCCGCTGGTCGCGATGGCCCGGGCGACGTCGCCGGTGCGGTACCGCTCGAACGGCGCCACCTTGATCGCGACGAGCTGGTCCAGCTCGAGCAGTGAGGCCCAGAAGTCGGGGGAGAAGTACTGCCCGCCCACGGCCTCCTGCATGTAGAAGCCGATCACCGGTAGCACCTCGGCGACGGCCCGGTAGCGGGCCAGGAACGACGCCTCGCTGCGGTCCGTCAGCCCGTAGGGGGAGACGAGGCCGGCGACGTAGCCCTGGTCGCGCGCGAGCTTCGCCTCCGCGACGGCCTGGTCGATGTCGCCGCAGATGCCGGCGATGAGCGTGATGTCGGAGCCGGCGCCGCGCACGACGTCGGCCACCTCGCGCAGGGTGCGCGCGAACAGGGCGTCGTCGTCGTGGATCTCGAACTGGGTGGTGTGCACGCCCACGGCCAGCCCGGTGACGCCCGCGGCCAGGTAGTAGCGGGTGAGGAGCCGCTGCGAGGCCCAGTCGGGGCTGCCGTCGTCGGTGACCGCCAGCGGCTGCGCGGGGATGATGTGCGGCGCGTCGCCGAACAGGTGGGTCATCTAGAATCCTCCGTCGCGTGCCTGGAACTTCGTGGGCTTGCCGAGCTGGCGGCCGCCGGCGTTCATCCAGTCGGCGACCCAGTCGATGATTGTCTCCGGGGTGACGCTCGGGTAACCGAACAGGGCGTGGCACTTGGCGGCGTTGTTGAGCAGCGCCGTGTCGGCCTCCTCGCCGGTGATCTCCAGGTCCCAGCCGCCGACGGCAGCGAGGCGTTCGGCGATGTAGCGCGTCGACAGCGTCTCGGGGCCGGTACCGTTCAGGATCTCCGCGGGGTTGTCCGCGATGCCGAGCGCCTGCAGCGACCACGCGTTCGAGTCGGCCTGCCACACGACGTTGACCGCCGGCATCGTCACGTCGACGGCTTCGCCGGCGTTGATGCGCGAGGCGATGTCGGCGATGACGCCGTAGCGGAGCTCGGCGGCGTAGTTGAGCCGGTAGATCGTCGTCGGGGTGCCCCAACGTTCGGCGGCCTGGATGAACGCCTGTTCGCGGGCGGCGCAGGACTGCGCGTACATGCCGACGGGGCCGAGCTCGTCGCGCTCGGTGGCGCCGCCGAGGCTGGTGGGGCGCAGGGGGTAGACGTTGCCGGTGGAGTAGGCCACCGTCGGCACGCCGCGGTAGCGCGAGGCGCAGAATCCGGGGACGACGGCGTTGATCCACCAGGTGATCGACGGGTTCGACGTCGAGCCGAACTTGTGGCCGAGCAGGTACATCACGGCGCCGGCGTCGGGGAGTGTGGCCCAGGCATCGGGGTCGCCGAGGTCCGCGGCGACGACGTCGACGCCGTGCTCCCGCAGCTCGTCAGCCGCGGCGCGGTCGGACCAGCGCGACACGCTGATCACCTTCGAGGTGGAACCCGCCTCGTCGAGCGCGCGCCGGGCCATCCGGGCCAGGGTGGGGCCCACCTTGCCTCCGCCGCCCAGCAGCACCAGGTCGCCGTCGAGATCGCGTAACGCGTCGACGGCACCGGCTGTGGGGCGCGACAGGATCTCGTCGAGTTCCGTCTCGGTCGTGGGTGCCTGCATTCGTTCTCCTTCGGGCGCCGTTGCTCCCAGAAATAGTAAAGGTTTTCTCTAGTGCTGTCAACGCCCGGTGCTGTCAACGAATTGCCCCGATCGCGCCCCGGGGGTCAGCGCTTCGGAGTGCGGGCGCGGGCGGCGGCCCGCACGACGAGGACGTTCGCCACCGTGATGACCACGAGCCCAGCCAACTCGGCGGGGCCGAGCCGCTCGCCGAGGATGATCGCGCCCCACATCACGGCCATGACGGGGTGGACGCTCATCAGCGTGGAGGCGACGTTCATGGGCAGCCGGCGCAACGCCACCATGTCGAACGCGTACGGCAGCGCCGAGGAGAGGAGGCCGGCGAGCAGCGCGACGACCAGCACCGTCCCGTTGAGCCCGGTGGCGGTGTTGAACGCGAGGTTGGCGGGGATGAGGATCGCGAGCCCGATCAGCGAGGCCATGGCCGACGGCGTGAGCCCCGGCAGCCGCTGGCCCGCCACCCGGGCTGCCGTGAGGTAGAGCGCCCAGCTCGTCGCGGCGACGACGGCCCAGAACACGCCGGCCGCGTTGGCGGACCCGGTGGGCCCGGTGACCAGCACCATCCCCACCAGCGCGAGGCCCGCCCCCGTCCAACCCGGCCAGGTGCGCGCCGTGATCGCGGCCAGCGCGATCGGGCCGACGAGCTCGATCGTCACGCTGAGCCCCACGCCGATGTGGGAGAAGGCCATGTAGATGGAGGTGTTCATCGTCAGCAGCGGGGCCGCGACGAGCAGCCCCCAGCGCCACTGCCGCCAACCCGTCGCGCGCAGCTGCCTCCAGGAGAGCGGCACGTGCACGCAGGCCTGGACGACGTAGCGCATCAGCACGATGCCCAGCACGCCGATCGCTGGGATCACCGACGTCCCGAGCGCGGCCCCCAACTGCCCCGACAGCGCGCCCGCCAACAGCAGGAGCACGCCGAAGGCGAAGGGGGAGGGGCGACGGGGGGGCAGGCACGGCGGTAAGCCTAGTCGTCGGGGTGGCGGCGCCCAGCACCTGCAACCTGTGCGCTGATGCTGCGGAGTACGTTGCACCTGCCCCATCTGCGGATCGCGGGTGAACCGAGCAGGTGCGATGTGTGCGGCAGCATCACCGCACAGGTTGCAGGTGCTTCGCCAGAGACCGCCCCGCCCGCGTGCCGGCCGACGTCGACCTGTGACCGTCGCGCCCATTAGGTTGGTCCCCAGCACATCCGGCCGAGGAGGAGAATCCATGGGC
>JAAYZP010000431.1 GCA_012514785.1 Propionibacterium sp.
CGAGGTCGTGGGTGGTCATGAGGATGGTGGTATCGAGGTCGACGAGGTCGACGAGCAGGTCGTGGACGTCGCGGCGGCCCTGCGGGTCGAGGCCGGTGGTGGGCTCGTCGAGGAACAGCAACTCCGGCCTCCCCACGAGGCCGACTGCGACGTCGAGGCGACGACGTTGGCCACCGGAGAGCTTGTCGATGCGCTGGTCGCGGTGCTCGGTGAGCCCGACGCGCTCCAACAGTTCTTCGGTGGGCCACGGCCGTGCGACGGCGTCCGTGGAGTAGGGCACGTAGTAGGCGGCGATGACGTCGATGAGCTCGCGCACGCGCCACCGGCCGTGGTCGCGCCAGCTCTGCAGCACGATGCCGACCTTCGCTTTCCACGCTTCGCCGGCACGCGCAGGATCGACGCCCAGCACCTCGACGTGGCCGCCGCTGCGGCGCCGGATGCCCTCGAGGATCTCGACGGTGGTGGTCTTGCCGGCGCCGTTGGGCCCCAGCAGTGCCACCACCTGACCCCTCGGGATCTCGAAACCGATGTGGTCGAGGACGAGGCGGGGGCCGTAGGCCATCGTGAGGTTGTCGCAACGGATCACGGGATCTTCGGTTGCAGTCATGCCGATGAATGTAGCAGTGCTACTACATACCGATCAAGGGCTGCGCCGAGAAGAGTGGGGCGGGGAGGCGGGTGGCGCGGTCGTCGAATTCTGCGGAGCCGGTTCGACCGGCTACGATACGGGAGGTCAGGCCTCGTAGCTCAGGGGATAGAGCACCGCTCTCCTAAAGCGGGTGTCGGAGGTTCGAATCCTCCCGAGGCCGCCATCGCGACGAACGGCCCTCACTGTGTGGTTTGCCACTTCAGACAGTGGCAAAGCACACAGCGAAGGCCGTTCGTAGTGCGGGGCCCGGGTCAGCCCGCCTCGAGCTCGGTCCCCGCCGGTGCCGACGCCGGGGTCGCCGCCTCCTGCGACGTGCCGCGCCAGCGCGAGATCGCGCGCATGCCGTGGTAGAGCACGATCGCGGCCAGCGAGCCGAGCGCGATGCCCTCGAATACCATCTCACCGGCGGTGAAGGTGTAGTTGGCGATCGCTATCACCATCGCGACGGCCGCGGTGTTCAGGTTGACCGGGTCGGCGAAGCTCACGCGGTTCTGCACCCAGATCCGCACGCCGAGCATGCCGATCATGCCGTAGAGCACCGTCGCCGCACCACCGAGGACGCCCGGGGGGATCGTCGCGACCAGCTGGCCGAACTTCGGGAACCTCGAGAGCCCGACCGCGACGAACGCCGCGACGATGTAGGCCGCCGTCGAGTACACGCGGGTGGCCGCCATGACGCCGATGTTCTCCGCGTACGTGGTCGTGCCGGAGCCGCCGCCGGAGCCGGCGAGCATCGTCGAGAGGCCGTCGGCGAACAGCGCGCGCCCGGTGACGTCGTCGAGATCCTTGCCGATCATGGCGGAGACCGACTTCACATGGCCGACGTTCTCCGCCACGAGCACCAGGACGACGGGGACGAACAGCCCGAGGAGGGTGATGTCGAACGCGGGCGCGCGGAACTCGGGCAGCCCCACCCAGCCGGCA
>JAAYZP010000054.1 GCA_012514785.1 Propionibacterium sp.
GAGGCCGCCGAGCTCCGCGACGAGATCGCCCGGCTCCTGGAGATCCTGGAGGATCCCACCCGCCTCGACCAGGTGTTGATCGACGAGCTGGGTGAGGTGGCCAAGCTGCACGGTACCCCGCGCCGCACGGTGCTGCTCGCCGCCTCCGGTGCCCCGACCGCCGCCGCAGCGCCGCTCGAGGTTCCCGACGAGCCGTGCCACATCCTGCTGAGCAGCTCGGGTCTGGTGGCGCGCACCGACACCGCCGACCCGCTGCCCGCCGAGGGCCGCTCCGCGCACGACGTCATCGTCTCGTCCTGCGTCACCACCGCCCACGGCGAGTTCGGCGTCGTGACGAACCACGCCCGAATCATCCGATGCCAGGCGATCGAGCTGCCGACGGTGCCGCTGACGGCCACCGCGCCGAGCCTCACCGGCGGCTCCCCCGCAGCCGAGCTCTGGCCGCTCGAGAAGGGCGAGCGGCCGCTGGCTGTCGTCACGTTCGACCCCGACTCCCCCGGCCTGGCGCTCGGCACCCGCGCAGGCGTGGTGAAGCGCGTCAAGCCCGAGTTCCTCGTCCGGGACTCGTGGGAGGTGATGCGTCTCGACGACGGCGACGCGCTCGTCGGTGCCGTCGAGCTGCCGAGCGAGGACGTCAACCTCGCCTTCATCAGCTCGGACGCGCAACTGCTGCACTTCCCGGCCTCGCTCGTGCGCCCGCAGGGTCGCACCGGCGGCGGCGTCGCCGGCATCAAGCTGGCCCCGGGCGCCTCCGTCGTGTGGTTCGGCGCCGTCGATCCCGGGACCGACGACGTGGTCACCGTCGGTGGGTCCTCGGGCTCCCTACCCGGCACGGAGGCCGGCGTGGTGAAGGTGACGCCGCTCAGCGAATACCCCACGAAGGGGCGCGCCACCGGCGGTGTGCGCTGCCACCGGTTCCTGAAGGGCACCGACACGCTCATCGCCGCCGGCATCGGCGCCCGGCCCGTCGTGGCCGCGGCCGCCTCCGGCAGCCCGGTCACGCTCCCCGAGCCGGATCCCCGCCGGGACGGTTCGGGCACGCCCGCGGCCCAGCCGATCGCGGGTATCGCCGGCCGGGCCGGTTCACACATCGCCGCTAGCCAGGAGTAGAGTTCTCCCCGTGAGCTTCGACGATCTCCTGGCAGCCAATCGCGAGTACGCGACAGAGTTCCCCCACCATGGCTTCGACGGCATCGCCCGCAAGGGCGTGCTGATGATCACCTGCATGGATTCGCGCATCGATCCGCTCGACGTCATCGGCCTCGGCCACGGCGACGCGAAAATCCTGCGCAGCCCGGGTGGCACCGTCTCCGACACGATGCTGAAGGGTGCCGTGATGAGCGTGCACCTGCTCAACGTCGACCGCATCCTGGTGGTCCCGCACACAAAGTGCGCTATGGCCTCCAGCAGCGAGCAGGACATCCACCAGCTGATCGCCGAGCGCAGCGGGATGGACGTCAGTTGGCTCACGTTCGGGGCGTCCAGCGACCAGATCGAGAGGCTGAAGGCCGACGTCGCGAAGATCCGCAGCCACCCACTGGTCAAGGACCGCGCGGAGGTGGGCGGCTTCCTCTACGACGTCGACACCGGCTTGCTGGACCAGCTCGCCTGAGCCAGACGGCTAAGGGTGCTGCGTGGCCAGCTTCTTTGATGGTTGAGCCGCCGCCGGGACGGAGTCCCTGCGGCGTGGTCGAAACCACCCCCAACCAACCCACGGACCCCACTCCCAGCGAAAACTGGCGCTCCTGACACATCTGTGGGTTAGATCCGGCCGGGTAGGGCTGGTCGGTGGCCGCCGAGGCTGAGCAGTGCGAGGGCGATCAGTGCTGCGGGCGATTTGAAGCCGAACGCCATCCGGGTGATCA
>JAAYZP010000432.1 GCA_012514785.1 Propionibacterium sp.
CACCAGTGCGGCCTGCCCAAGCTCATGGCGCTGGAGCTGTGCAAGCCGTTCGTGATGAAGCGTCTCGACGACAAGCAGTACGCGCAGAACATCAAGGCCGCCAAGCGGATGGTGGAGCGTCAGCACCCGAAGGTGTGGGACGTCCTCGACGAGGTCATCGCCGAGCACCCCGTGATGCTGAACCGCGCGCCGACGCTGCACCGTCTGGGCATCCAGGCGTTCGAGCCGCAGCTCATCGAGGGTAAGGCGATCCAGCTGCACCCCCTCGTGTGCGCCGCGTTCAACGCCGACTTCGACGGTGACCAGATGGCCGTGCACCTGCCGCTGTCCGCGGAGGCGCAGGCCGAGGCCCGCATCCTGATGCTGTCGACGAACAACATCCTGAAGCCGGCCGACGGTCGCCCCGTGACCGTCCCGTCGCACGAGATGATCATCGGCGCCTACTGGCTCACGATGCTGCGCGACGACATGCCCGGTAACGGCAACGCGTACTCGTCGGTGGCGGAGGCCGTCATGGCGTTCGACGGCGGACATCTCCACGTCGGCAGCCCCGTCAAGCTGCGGCTCGAGGGCATCGTCGCGCCGGAGGACCAGGCGCACAAGCAGCGCGCCGACGGTTCGATCGTGCTGGACACGACGCTCGGCCGGGCGCTGTTCAACGAGGCGCTGCCCGAGGGCTTCCCGTACGTCAACGAGCACATCGGCAAGCGCCTGATCGGCCAGATCGTCAACGATCTTGCCGAGCGGTACTCCACCGCCGTCGCGGTGGACACGCTGGATGCGCTCAAGGATCTCGGCTTCCACTGGGGCACGCGCTCCGGTGTGACCGTCTCGATCCAGGACGTGGAAACGCCGCCGCAGAAGGCTGAGATCCTCGAGGGCTACGAGACCCGCGCCTCGAAGATCGACCGCCTCTACGAGCGTGGTTCGGTGACCGAGGACGAGCGTCGCCAGGAGCTCATCGCGATCTGGACGGACGCGACCGCCGAGCTCACCGAGGCGATGAAGAACAACTTCACGCGGACGAACCCGATCTACATGATGGTGGACTCCGGTGCCCGAGGAAACATGACGCAGATGCGTCAGATCGCCGCCATGCGAGGCCTCGTGGCCAACCCGAAGGGCGACATCATTGCGCGTCCGATCAAGTCGAACTTCCGCGAGGGCCTGTCCGTGCTCGAGTACTTCATCTCGACGCACGGTGGCCGTAAGGGCCAGGCGGACACGGCCCTGCGCACCGCGGACTCCGGCTACCTGACGCGTCGACTCGTCGACGTGTCGCAGGACGTCATCATCCGTGAGGAGGACTGCGGCACCGAGCGTGGCCTGAACAAGACCATCGCAGCGTGGACGCAGCCCGGCACGGACGAGACGGGCAAGGTCGTCGCCGTTCCGGCGGAGCCGTTCGCCGAGGGTGCCACCGTCGAGTCCATCGTCGACGCGGAGACCGCGGTCTACGCGCGCTCGCTGGCCGTGGACGTGCTCGGCAAGGACGGGGAGGTGCTCGTCGAGGCGGGTACCGACCTGGGCGACGTCGAGATCAACAAGCTCGTCGAGGCCGGGGTGACCGAGGTGAAGGTCCGCTCCGTGCTGACCTGCGAGGCCGCCACCGGCACGTGCGCGATGTGCTACGGCCGTTCGCTCGCGTCCGGCAAGACCGTGGACGTCGGCGAGGCGGTGGGCATCGTCGCGGCGCAGTCGATCGGCGAGCCCGGCACCCAGCTGACGATGCGTACCTTCCACACCGGTGGTGTGGCGGGCGACGACATCACGCAGGGTCTGCCGCGTGTGCAGGAGCTGTTCGAGGCGCGCGTGCCGAAGGGCAAGGCGCCGATCGCCGAGGCCGACGGCGTCGTGCGTATCGAGGACGGGGACCGCAGCCGCAAGATCGTCATCGTCCGCGATGACGGCGGGGAGGACCTGGAGTACCCGATCGCGCGTCGCACCCGGTTGGAGTTCGAGGACGGCGAGGGCCAGCGCATCCGGATCGCCGACGGCGTCCGGGTGGCGATCGGCCAGCAGCTGACCTCGGGCCAGGTGGACCCGCACGACGTGCTGCGTGTCCGCGGGCTGCGCAAGGTGCAGGAGCACCTCGTCGACGAAGTGCAGCGCGTGTACCGCACGCAGGGCGCCCCGATCCACGACAAGCACATCGAGATCATCATCCGCCAGATGCTCCGTCGCGTGACGGTCATCGAGTCGGGCGATACGACGATGATGCCGGGCGAGCTCGTCGACCGGAAGCGCTACGAGGCCTCCAACCGCCAGGCGGTCACCGAGGGTGGCCGTCCTGCGGAGGGTCGTCCGGTGCTGATGGGTATCACCAAGGCGTCGCTGGCGACGGAGTCCTGGCTGTCGGCCGCTTCGTTCCAGGAGACGACGAAGGTGCTCACCGACGCCGCGATTCAGGGCAAGAGCGACACGCTGCAGGGCCTGAAGGAGAACGTCATCCTCGGCAAGCTGATCCCGGCTGGCACCGGCCTGGAGCGCTACCGCAACATCCGCGTCGAGCCCACCGAGGAGGCGAGGGCGGCGTCGTACACCATGACGTACGACCCGTTCGACTACTCGTTCGGCTCGGAGACGCCGGGCGCTGCGGTGCCGCTGGACGACCTGGACTTCGGCGACCTGCGCTGATTTCGGTTCCGTGAGCGAAAGGGGTGTGGGCTTCGGCCCGCGCCCCTTTCGCTTTCCCCGGCCGAGCAAGTGCAACCTGTGCGTCGACGTCGCCGCGTTCGTGGCACCTGCCTGGTTTGCCAGCGGAGCACCGGCAACCTGTGCGTCGACGTCGCCGCGTTCGTTGCACCTGCCCTGTTGCCGTCGGCGTTTTGACCCAGAGGGGTCCCTCGATTAACCTTGATGGGTGTGCTCGGTTGCTCGGGCACCCTTGTGCGTGCCCTGGCATGACGGTCTGCTCTCATTTCGTTGCGGAGAGTCCCGGACCGCGTGCGGAGTTCGCACGCAGCGCAATCGGCCCGCAGGCACAGAAACGGTGACTGAGCCGCGGTGAGAAGCGCTGCACGCCAGGGATGACAACATTCCGTTAAGACAACGAAAGAGATGCCGACAGGTGCCAACTATTCAGCAGCTGGTCCGCAAGGGCCGGAAAGACAAGCAGAAGACGAGTGACGCGCCCGCGCTCCGGGGGTCGCCCCAGCGTCGCGGCGTGTGCACGCGTGTGTACACGACCACCCCGAAGAAGCCGAACTCCGCGCTGCGCAAGGTCGCCCGTGTGCGGCTGAGTTCCGGTATCGAGGTCACCGCGTACATCCCGGGTGAGGGTCACAACCTCCAGGAGCACTCCATGGTGCTCGTGCGTGGCGGTCGTGTGAAGGACCTCCCCGGTGTCCGCTACAAGATCGTCCGCGGCTCGCTCGACACCCAGGGTGTCAAGGGTCGCAAGCAGGCCCGTAGCCACTACGG
The DNA here is from genome assembly GCA_012514785.1 of Propionibacterium sp. Lineage (GTDB taxonomy): Bacteria > Actinomycetota > Actinomycetes > Propionibacteriales > Propionibacteriaceae > Arachnia. Next base: position 3,424 of record JAAYZP010000432.1, read on the forward strand.
CGCGAAGAAGGAGAAGTAATATGCCTCGTAAAGGTCCCGCTCCGAAGCGCCCGGTCATCGCCGATCCCGTCTACAGCTCCCCGCTGGTCACCCAGCTCGTGAGCAAGATCCTGGTCGACGGCAAGAAGGCCATCGCCCAGTCCATCGTCTACGACGCACTCGAGGGCACGCGCGAGAAGACCGGCAACGACCCGGTCGCGACGCTGAAGCGTGCGCTCGACAACGTCCGCCCCTCGCTCGAGGTCAAGTCGCGCCGCGTCGGTGGCGCCACCTACCAGGTCCCCGTCGAGGTCAAGCCGGGCCGCCAGACCACACTGGCGCTGCGCTGGATCGTCAGCTTCTCCCGCGCACGCCGCGAGAAGTCGATGACCGAACGCCTGATGAACGAACTCCTCGACGCCTCCAACGGCCTCGGCGCTTCCGTGAAGCGTCGCGAGGATGTCCACAAGATGGCCGAAGCGAACCGCGCCTTCGCGCACTACCGCTGGTGATCCGTCGCCCCCGCGCCTCTGGCCGGGGGCGATGCCACCCCTTGACCACACCCTCGTTTCCACGTAAAGGACTGCAACAGTGACTGACCTGTCCAAGGTGCGCAACATCGGCATCATGGCCCACATCGACGCCGGCAAAACCACGACTACCGAGCGCATCCTCTTCTACACCGGTAAGAACTACAAGATCGGTGAGACCCACGAGGGTTCCGCGACGATGGACTGGATGGAGCAGGAACAGGAGCGCGGCATCACGATCACGTCGGCCGCCACCACCTGCTTCTGGAAAGACCACCTGATCAACATCATCGACACCCCCGGGCACGTGGACTTCACCGTCGAGGTGGAGCGCTCGCTGCGCGTCCTCGACGGCGCCGTCGCAGTGTTCGACGGTGTCGCCGGCGTCGAGCCGCAGTCCATGACCGTGTGGCGTCAGGCGACCAAGTACAACGTGCCCCGCATCTGCTACATCAACAAGCTGGACCGCACCGGTGCCTCGTTCGACCACGCCGTCAAGACGATCCGTGAGCGCCTGAACACCGACCCGGTCCTCCTGCAGATCCCGATCGGCGCGGAGGCCGACTTCCTCGGCGTCGTCGATCTGGTGCGCATGCGCGCGCTGACGTGGCGCGGCGAGACCGTCATGGGTGAGGACTACGAGGTCGAGGAGATCCCCGCCGACCTCAAGGATCTCGCCGAGCAGCGCCATGCCGAGCTCGTCGAGCGCCTCGCGGACATCGACGACGGCATCGCCGAGAAGTTCCTCGAGGGCGAAGAGCCCACCGCCGAGGAGCTCGAGGCGGCCATCCGCCAGGGCGTCATCTCCAACGCGTTCACCGCCGTGATCTGCGGCACCTCGTTCAAGAACAAGGGCGTCCAGCCGCTGCTCGACTCCGTCATCAAGTACCTGCCCTCGCCCATGGACGTTCCGGCCATCGACGGCTTCAAGCCCGGCGACGAGTCCGAGCGCCTCGAGCGCAAGCAGAACGACGACGAGCCGCTCAGCGCGCTCGCGTTCAAGGTGGCGGCCGACCCGCACCTGGGCAAGCTGACCTACGTGCGCGTCTACTCGGGGCAGCTCAAGTCCGGCGAGAACGTGCTCAACCCCATCTCGGGGAAGCGTGAGCGGATCGGCAAGATCTACCAGATGCACGCCAACAAGCGTGAGGAGATCGACACGATGGGCGCGGGCATGATCTGCGCGGTCATGGGCCTGAAGAACACCACCACCGGTGACACGCTCTGCGACATCCAGCACCCGATCATCCTCGAGTCGATGACCTTCCCCGCCCCGGTGATCGAGCAGGCCATCGAGCCGAAGACGAAGTCGGACCAGGAGAAGCTCTCGCACGCCATCCAGCGACTCGCCGAGGAGGACCCCACCTTCCGCGTCCACACGGATGACGAGACGGGCCAGACGATCATCGCCGGCATGGGCGAACTGCACCTCGACGTCCTGATCGACCGCATGAAGCGCGAGTTCAAGGTCGAGGCGAACATCGGTAAGCCGCAGGTCGCGTACCGCGAGACGCTGCGTCGCACCGTCGAGAAGGTCGAGTTCACGCACAAGAAGCAGACCGGTGGTTCCGGCCAGTTCGCGCGCGTCATCGTCAACCTCGAGCCCCAGGAAGCGGGTGCCGGCTACGAATTCGTCAACGCCGTCACCGGCGGCCGCATCCCGCGCGAGTACATCCCGTCGGTGGACCAGGGCATCCGCGAGGCCATGCAGTTCGGCGTGCTCGCCGGCTACCCGGTCGAGGACATCAAGGTGACCCTGACCGACGGCGCCTACCACGACGTCGACTCCTCGGAGATGGCGTTCAAGATCGCCGGCTCGCAGGTCTTCAAGGAAGCTGCGCGCAAGGCCGATCCCGCCATCCTCGAGCCGATGATGGCCGTCGAGGTGACCACGCCGGAGGACTACCTCGGCACCGTCATCGGCGACCTCAACTCGCGTCGCGGCCAGATGCAGTCGATGGACGAGGAGCACGGCAACCGCGTCGTCAAGGCCCTCGTGCCGCTGTCGGAGATGTTCGGCTACGTCGGTGACCTGCGCTCGAAGACCTCGGGCCAGGCCACCTACTCGATGGAGTTCGACTCCTACGCCGAGACGCCGAGGGCGGTCTCCGACGAGATCGTCGCGAAGGCACGCGGCACCGCCGAGTGATCTGAAGACCACGTTCGAACGCCCCGGGTTCCACCCCGGGGCGTTCGTCGTTTCCGGGCCCTGCAGGGAGGTATGCTCTCGCGGGTGGTTGACCAGATCGTGATGAAGTCGTGGGCGGAGCTCACCAAGGACGAGTTCTTCGAGATCGCGCAGCTGCGCTGCGAGGTGTTCTTCGTCGAGCAGCGCGTGGACGTGCAGGACTTCGACGACGCCGACCGCGCGGCCGACACCCTGCACCTGTACGCGCGCGACGACGACGGCGTCGCCGCCTACCTGCGCGTGATCGGCCTCGCGGAGCCGGAGTTCGGGGCGTCGCGGGCCTTCGGGCGGGTGGCGGTGCGGAAGGACCGGCGCGGGGAGGGCCTGGCGAAGCGGCTCATCGCCCCGGTCGTGGAGCGCTGGGGGAGCGAGGCGATGGTGCTGCACTCGCAGGCCTACATCGTGCCCCTCTACGAGGCCTTCGGTTTCGAGGTGGTCGGGGAGCCGTACGTGGAGGCAGGGATCCCGCACCGGAGCATGCTGCGGGCCGCGACGTCGGGGTGAGGACCCGCCGGATTTGGCCTGTTGCGCGGGTCGGGTAAACTTCTCTCCCAGTTGCCTGCGTTGGTTTGACTATCGGCGCTGGCTGCACAACAATAAATGAGTTCCCTGTGTCCAGATCAGGGAGCCCTTGAATCCAACGCTGCGCTGAACGCGTGGCGACACCTAGAAGGAGCCCAAGTGGCAAAGGCCAAGTTTGAGCGGACCAAGCCGCACTGCAACATCGGCACCATCGGACACGTCGACCACGGCAAGACCACTCTGACCGCGGCGATTTCCAAGGTGCTCCACGACAAGTACCCGGAACTGAACGAGGCTTCCCCGTTCGACAAGATCGACAAGGCTCCTGAGGAGCGTCAGCGCGGTATCACGATCTCCGTCTCGCACATCGAGTACGAGACCGAGGCGCGTCACTACGCCCACGTCGACTGCCCGGGTCACGCCGACTACGTCAAGAACATGATCACCGGTGCCGCCCAGATGGACGGCGCGATCCTCGTGGTCGCCGCCACCGACGGCCCGATGGCTCAGACGCATGAGCACATCCTCCTGGCCCGCCAGGTCGGCGTGCCGGCGATCGTCGTCGCCCTCAACAAGTGCGACATGATCGACGCCGAGGACGAAGACCTCATCGAGCTGGTCGAGATGGAGCTCCGCGAGATCCTGAGCGCTCAGGAGTTCGACGGCGACAACCTGCCGATCATCCGCGTCGCGGCCTACCCGGCGCTGAATGGCGACGAGAAGTGGGGCGAGAGCATTCTCGAGCTCATGAACGCCGTCGACGAGAACATCCCGACCCCCGAGCG
>JAAYZP010000433.1 GCA_012514785.1 Propionibacterium sp.
AGTCAGGCGACCGACAGGACCACGAGCCCCAGCATCATGATGGTGCCCAGGACGACGCCGACGATGGTCAGGATGCCGATGATCTTGCCGATCCAGTAGCCCACCTTGAGGCCGCCGTCGAAGCGGTACGGGGCGCCGGCGTCGATCTCCTTGCGGGCGTTGCCGCCCATGTACCAGGCCACGAACGCCAGCGGCGAGAAGAAGAACGACAGGATGCCGAGGATCATCACCGTGTTGGCCTGCGGGTGCTCGCCCTGCGGGCCGTAGCCGCCATAGCCGGTGGGGGCCATGCCGTAGCCGGGCTGCGGCTGCTGCCCGTAGCCCGCGCCGTAGGGCGACTCGCCGTACGAGGGCTGGCCGTAGGACGGCTGGCCGTATGGCGGCTGCTGGTCGTAGCCGCCCTGCCCGTAGTCGGGCTGCTGCTGGTCGCCGTAGCCGGGCGTCTGTCCGTACTGAGACATGCGTCGCTCCTAAGGAAAGTCCGTGATCAATGGTGTCACATCGTGCCAAGCATGGCGAAGAGCACGAGGATGAGGAAGAGGTAGAGCACGACGCCGGCGATGGTCAGGATGCTCGCGACGATGCTCAGGATGTAGCCCACCTTCAGCGCGCCGTCCCAGCGGTAGTTGGCGCCCTGCTGGATCTCCTTCTTCGCCTTGCCGCCCATGTACCAGCCGAAGAACGCCGGGATGGCGAAGAGGAACCCGAGAATGCCGAGGACGAGCACGGTGGTGGCGCGGGGATGTTCGGGGGCGGGCGCCCAACCGCCGGCGTAGCCGTAGCCCGGCTGCTGCTGGTACCCCTGGTACCCCCGGTAGTCCTGCTGCGGGTGGGGCGGCGGCTGGACCTGCTGCTGCTGGAACTGCGCGTGGTGAGGGTCGACGTAGGGCTGGGCCACCGGCTCCGGCCCCGGGGTGGGCGACTGCCGCGCGTAGCCGGGGCTGGCGCTCTGGGCAGGCGGCGTCGTCGGCGACTCGTAGGCCGACTCGAAATCGGGCCCCTTGCGCTCGTACGGCGACTGTTCTTCGCTCATGGCATACCTTTCCCTCACGATCCAGGATAGGCGCCTCGTGGCTGTCTTGCGAAAACGCTCCGCGCCTCTAGAGTGGACCCATGAACCTGTCCGGCATCGGGGTGAGCCCAGGCGTCGTGCAAGGACGTGTGGTGACCGTCCACCATGTCGACGTCGAGCTCCCCTTCGCCGAGCCCGCCGAGCAGGACCCCGCCCGGGCGCACGACGAGATCCGCGACGCGCTCGACGCCGTCGCCACGGCCATGGAGTCCCGGGCCGCCCGCGTCGCGGATGCCGAGGCGAAGGAAGTGCTCAACGCCACGGCCATGATCGCCCGCGACCCCGCCATCGCCGACGAGATCAGCAACCAGCTCCGCCTCGGGAAGGGCCGCCTGCGCGCACTGGCCGGCGCCATCGAGCACTTCGCGATGCTGCTGAACGACCTCGGCGGCTACATGGCCGAACGCGTCACCGACCTCCGCGACGTCCACCGCCGCGCGCACGCCCGCCTGCTGGGTCACGTCGAACCCGGCATGCCGGAGCTGCAGAGCCCGGCGGTCCTCGTCGCCCACGACCTCGCCCCCGCCGACGCCGCAGCCCTCAACCGCGACATGGTGCTGGCGATCGTCACCGAACAGGGCGGGCCGACGTCCCACACCGCCATCCTCGCTGCCCAGCTCGGCATCCCGGCAGTCGTCCGCTGCGAGGGCGTCATCGCCGCCGCGCCGCACACCCTCGGCGTCGACGGCAGCACCGGCGAGATCACGCTGGACCCCGACGAGGCGCAGACCCGCGAACTCATCGACCGCAGCCGGCGACGCGCCCGCCTGCAGGAACAGTCCAAGGGGCCGGGCCGCACGAGGGACGGGCGGCACGTCGAGCTGCTCGCCAACATCGGCACCTTCGCCGACGCGATCACCGCCGGCGGCGCCGACGTCGAGGGCTCCGGGCTGTTCCGCACCGAGTTCATGTACCTGGGGCGCCAAGGTGCTCCCAGCCTCGAGACGCAGACCACGTGCTACCGGGGCGTGTTCCAGGCCTTCGGCGACCGCAAGGTGGTGGTGCGCACCCTCGACGCCGGCGCCGACAAGCCCCTCGGGTTCGCGTCGGTGGGCACCGACGTCAACCCCGCACTCGGCATGCGGGGGCTCAGGCTGCAGCGCGAGATCCCCGGGCTGTTGGAGACGCAGCTGGAGGCGATCGCCGCCGCGAGCGCGCAGAGCGACGCCGACGTCTGGGTGATGGCGCCCATGATCGCGACGGTGGCCGAGGCACGCTGGTTCGCCGACGCCGCCCGCGCCGCCGGTCTGCAGCAGGTGGGCGTGATGGTCGAGGTGCCGAGCGCGGCGCTGCGGGCCGACCGGCTCCTCAGCACCTGCGACTTCGCCTCCGTCGGCACCAATGATCTCTCCCAGTACCTTTTCGCCGCCGATCGGCTGCAGGGGCGGCTCGCGTCGCTGCTCGACGCCTGGCAGCCGGCCCTGTGGCAGCTGACCAAGCATGCGTCCGACGCGGCGGCACGGGCCGGCAAGCCGATGGGGATGTGCGGCGAGGCGGGCGGCGACCCGCTGCTGGCCCTCGTCGCCGTCGGCGCGGGCATCTCGTCGCTGTCGATGTCGCTGACGAAGGTGCCGCTGGTGCGCGCGTCGCTGGCGATGCACACGCAGGCGCAGTGCGAGGCCATGACGGAGGCCGTGATCGACTCGCTCACGCCGGAGGACGCCCACAAGGCGGTGCTGGAGCTGGCCGACCCCGCCGTCGCGGAACTCCTCGCCTGACTTCCTGCCCCACTGAGTGGTTGTCAACCGTGCAGAGGCTGTCGCTGAGTCGATCGGGGACCTTGGGAATGATGCGTCACGGCCCTCGAGATGCTCCTCAGCTGCGTGGTCGCTTCGCGACTCCATGGGACAAGAAAGCGACGCACCCCCCAGGTGCTCGGCCGTCCGAGGCACTTGCTGGTTGAGCTCCCGGCGCGACGCGGTCCCTGAGGTGCGGAGCGGAGCCCATGCTCGGTGATTCGCCATTCAGCAACAGGCTCTGTGCCACCGCCGGCATCGAGAGCGTCCTGGAGTGGTTGTTCCTCCGTGACGTGCTGCGCCCCCACGGGCTGCCGGAGCCCCGGCGGCAGGCATCGACGGAGGCGGGCAGGGTCGACTGCCTGTACGACGAGTTCGGCGTCGTGATGGAGCTCGACGGGTTGCGCGACCACCAGGACGGCTCGCGGGACATGTTCCGCGACAACGAGCATGTGCTGGCGGGACGCAAGGCGCTGCGGTTCGGGTTCACCGCCGTCGCCCGCGACGGTTGCCGCGCGGCAGCGCAGGTGGCCCGCGGGCTGCGGAAGGCCGGCTGGCAAGGACGGATGCGAAGCTGTGGGGTGCGCGGAAAGTCGGGTTGTCAACCGTGCTCGGTTGACGATCGTGATCTGGAGCCGCCGTACACCCAGAGGATCGCGTAGGCCGCGAGCAGGAGCCACAGCCACGCGTTGCCGAGGATCTGCTGCCACCACGCCCAGTGGTAGGCGGCGTCTCCCTCGTAGGCCCACCACCATTGCGGGCCGTGGAACAGCGTCACCGCCCCGACGGCCAGCCACGCCCACGGCGCGACCCCGCCGCGGCGCACGCCCAGGTGCAGCATGAGGATCACCGTCGGCACCATCCACACCCAGTGGTGCGACCAGCTCACCGGGGACGCGAACAGCGCGTAGAGCCCCATCGCGGTCATCCCGGCCACCTCCCGCTCCCCCAGCCGGTGGATGAGCGCCAGCACGAACAGCCCGACGACGGCGCAGCCGAGGAACCACCACAGCCCGGACACGTCGTCGCCGGCGATGCGGTGGATGAAGCCGTTCAGCGACTGGTTCGACGCGTACCCCGGCATCCCGATCCGGCCGGTGTCGGTGAGCGTCTCGGACCAGTACTGCAGCGAGTCGGCCGGGCGGACGAGGAAGCCGATCCCCGTCCAGAGCGCGAACGACGCCAGGGCCACGCCCAGCGCGCGCCAGTCGCGCCGCACGAGGAAGAAGGCGAGGAACACCGCCGGCGTGAGCTTGATCGCGATCGCCAGCCCCGTGAAGCCGCCCCGCCACCATCTGCCGCGCCCGACGACGACGTCGAGGACGACGGCGAGCATCAGCAGGGAGTTCACCTGGCCGAAGTCGAGGCTCTGGTGGACGGGGTCGAGCCAGAGCAGGACGGCGGAGGCCGCGACGGTCACCGCGGCGAGGGCCGCCCCGCGGAGGTCCGTGACCGCACGCAGCACGAGGGCGATCACCGCGACGGTGGCCGCCACCGTCGCGACGGACAGCAGGTAGCTCGCCCACGCCAGCGGCATCACGGCGAACACCGTGAAGAACACGGCCGCGATCGGCGGGTACGTGAACGGCAGCCCCACACCGATCTCGGTGGGCGGGATCTCCCCGTAGAGGCTGCGTCCCTCCAGCATCATCAGCCCGCCGATGCGGTAGACGTCGACGTCGATCCGGTAGGGGTTGAACGGCTCGACGAGCGGGATGCCCAGCGTCAGCATCCAGGCGGACGCGACGAGCGCCGCCAGCGCGGCCCATTGCGCCCAGCGGGTGCGCAGGTACCAGGCGCCGATGCGGAGGAACAGGGTGGCCACGGGGTCCAGTATGCCGGGGCGGCTCACGCCCGCTCCGCCAGCAGCATCGCCAGTACACGGGCGGCCGAGTGGGCGTCGTCGACGGTGATCACGAAGTCCTTCAGGCCGTCGCGCTCGACGATGAGCGCCTCGCCCGACGACGTCACCAAGCCCTCACGCAGCCCGTCGACGGCGGTGCGGGACCCGACGCCGCCGTACTCACCGAGCGCCTGCACCTCGACGACGCCCGCCGAACGGATCGCTGCCAGTGGGATATGCGTGGCGCGGAAGCCGAGGAACCGACCGGTCAGCCCGCCCTCGTCGACGGTGATCTCCTGCAGGGCGCTGAGGATGAGCGGTGCGACGCCGACGGTGAGCAGCAGGATGGCCGCGGTGAGCCACGGGTCGGCTAGGCCGATCATGGCTGCAAGAAAGATCCCCACGGCGCCGACGAGCACCGCGCCCACCCACATCCCCGCGCCGCCGCGGGTGCGGCCGCGCCAATGACGGTTCTCGGGGTGCCCCGGGAGGGACGGCGTGAAGGTGCCGGTGGCGCCGGGCGGCACCTCGAGGATCCGGGGTTTCAGCCACCGGTAGCCGACGACGCCGATCACGATCCAGGTCACCACGCCCGCGAAGAGGAAGGGACCGATCACGGGCGCCTCGTCTCCGGCCTGGGCGAAGATCGAACCGTGGATGACCAGCCCGAGCGCCACGGCCATCCCGACCGTGACGGGGGTCATGATCGCGATGCTCTTCGTGAGGACGCCGATGCCCACCATGAGGCAGCACAGGAACGTGAGCGTGATGGTGGAGGTGAGCAGCGCCGCCGACAGGCTCATCCACCCGTCAGGCTGCCCGTTCGCGCCCCAGTGGACGGCGACCGACTCCGGGTAGTTGCCGCGTGTTGCCCA
>JAAYZP010000434.1 GCA_012514785.1 Propionibacterium sp.
AGCCACAGGTCGCCCCACCACTCCATGGTCACCAGGTCGCCGAACCACATGTGCGCCATCTCGTGCAGCAGCGTTTCCGCGCGGCGCTCGTACTGGTAGTGAGTGGCCTCGGAGGTGAAGACGTATTCGTCGCGGATGGTCACGCAGCCGGCGTTCTCCATCGCGCCGGCGTTGAACTCCGGGACGAAGACCTGGTCGTACTTGGTGAAGGGGTAGGGCACGCCGAAGTTGCGGTGGAAGAAGTCCAGGCCCTGCTTGGTCTCGGTGAACAGCCGTTCCGCGTCCAGCGAGTCGGCGATGGAGGCGCGGGTGTAGATCGCCAGCGGAATCTCGATCTCCTTGCCCTCGATCTGCGCGAAGTCCGCCGGGGTCTCCGGATGGATGCTCAGCTGGCCGCGCCAGGTGTCGGTGACCTCGGCGTAGGGGCCGATGACGAAGGCCACGAGGTAGGTCGACAGCGGGTAATCGATGCTGGAATGATGCTCGATCGTGCCGTCCTCGGCGGCGAAGTAGTCCACCGGCTCGTTGGTGATCAGCACGTCCTCCGCCGAGGTGGTCACCTTGAAGTCGTAGGTCGCCTTGATGTCGGGCTGGTCGAAGCAGGCGAAGACGCGCTTGGCGTCGGCCGTCTCGAACTGGGTGTAGAGGTAGACCCGGCCGTCGGAGGAATCGACCGCGCGGTGCAGACCCTCACCGGTGCGGGAGTAGGGGGCGGTGGCGACGACCTGGAGGATGTGCTCACCCGGCTCGAGGCTGGGCAGGGGGATGCCGTGCTCGGCGTCGTAGCCGCTGACGTCGAGAGCGGCGCCGTCCAGGAGGGCGGAATCCACGCGGTCGGTGCGCAGGTCGATGAACGTCGAACCGGCGCCGCGGGTGATGAAGGAGACGACGGTGGTCGTCGAGAAGCGTTCATCGCCGGTGACGTCGAGGGTGACGTTGTAGTGGACGGCGTCGATGAGTTCGGAGCGTGCCTCGGCCTCGGTCTGGGTGAGATTGATCGATGTCATGCCAGCCAGGGTAGACGGGGCTGGCGGGGCGTGATTTTTCGGCTATGCTGGGGCACGCACAGCAATTAGATGAAATTTAAAATGAAAGGTTCGTGACTCATGGCTACCCCCGTGAAGTTCTGGTTCGACGTCTCCTGCCCCTTCGCCTGGAAGACCTCCCGCTGGATTAAGGAGGTCGAGAAACACCGCGACATCGATCTCGAGTTCATCCCGATGTCCCTGTCCATCCTCAACGAGAACGCCGACATCCCCGCCGACTACGCCGAGAAGATGAAGGCCAACTGGGGCCCCGCCCGCGTCTTCGCCAAGGTCAAGAACGAGCAGCCGGAGAAGATCGACGAGCTCTACAGCGCCATGGGCCAGATCGTCCACGGCGAGGGCGAGGGCGGCAAGGCCGACTTCGGCGCCTACGACGAGGTCATCAAGCGCGCCCTCGAGCAGGTCGGCCTGGACGCCTCCTACGCCGAGGCCGCCAACTCCGAGGACCTCGACGCCGACCTGCGCGCCTACCACCAGGCCGGCCAGGACGCCGTCGGCTCCGACGCCGGCACCCCGATCGTCCAGGTC
>JAAYZP010000435.1 GCA_012514785.1 Propionibacterium sp.
CGGCACGGCTCGCCGACCTGGCCCACGCCGCCCGGGCCGAAGGGGGGACCCCCCGGGCCGCTGACCTCATCGAGGAGGAGTTGCGTCCAGGGGTTCGAGGTCGGTGATGTCACTGGGCAGGCCCTCTCCGGAGAGCTTGCCGACCGAGGCCCCTCCGGGCAGACCCTCAGGAGCGATGCGCGAGTCCACCGCACAATCCTCGACGTCGGCACCGCAGTCCTTGCTCACGCCCGCGATCACCGAGTAGGTGCCCCCGTCACAGTCGACGACTGCCCCGAACGTCTGGTTGAAGGGGGTGACGGCTCCCTCCGCCAGGACCACCGAGTCGGGGTCGATCGTGCAGGTCTCGTGCAAGGTGGTCATCGCTACGAGCTGCTCCTGAGGCACATCGGACGTGAAGAGGTCCTCGTGGTCGGCGAGGCTCCCGTCGTTGAATGCCGTGACGAACTCGTCCACCGTCTCACTGGCAGTGCGTTCACCGCAGGCGGTCAACGTCAGGAGAGCGACGAGCCCAAGGACGACCAGCCGCCGCATCAGAAGGTTCCATAATCAAGGTGGAAGTAGTCATAGTCCACTTCTGGAGAATCTTCACGGCCACGGGCGGCCCACCACGAGGCATCCACATTCCGTCGATTGTTCGTGTGCGAAGAAAGCTTCAGCCCGCTTGTGCCTTGCCCAGTAAAAATACTGCTCTCGAACGCCGTCGCCCCTTCGACCAGTGGCCAGTTCCCAGACGGGACCTCGTTCTTGAGGACCTTCCACCCCGAACCGCTGTCGGAAACGGTGACCCTTCGCTCGTATGATTCACCCATGGATTCCCCGCGAGGGTCGTCAGTGTAGGGGTACTCGACGTTCTCCAGAAGGGTGAGTACGTACGCGCCGCTCTTCACCGCCTGCGTATCAACCAGTTCCACGGAGACGGTGCCCGTGCCGACCTGGAGGGTCTCGCTTCCTGCCACGAGCGGCTCACCCGTTGAAAGGACCTTCCGCACACGACCTTCGCGGTCAGCTGCATCGTTCGAGAACGACAGTCCGGTCACCGTGTCACGATCGCTGGACGCGGAGAGCGACACCACCGCATGTCGGTCGCCACCGAGCGCCTTGGCACGCTGTTGGGAGTTCTCCTGCACGAGTCTGACCACTTCGGTGAAGTCAGGACTTGCCGCTCCAGCCGCGGCAGCCGAGCCTCCACTACCGCCCCCTGAAGCCGCCGCTGCCATCAGCGCGACCAGAAATGTACGCCTCACATTCATGCCCACCCTCCCCGGCGTCGATGTCACTGGGGCGTGAGCGTACCAGCGGGTCACCAGCAACCGCCCTCTCTCAGGGTCACGGCCTGAGGTCGATACGTTCAAGGAACAGTAAGCAACAGGAAGGTAGTTAGCATGAGCCGCGCCTCATCCACGATGGCCGCGTGAGAAGGGTCGTTGACACATCAAGAAAATCCCGGGCGTAGGCATCGGGCTGGAGTTGACGATGGGGACGCGCAAGGCCATCGCCAACTCAGAAGACCCGGTGATCCATGGCCACAGTGCCCGCACGTTGCTCACGGTAGGGACGCACGAGAAGCGGCGGCTCCCGGTAACGTGAACGGTCCGCGCTGAGCAAGGCCGTCCGAACCCTGTGGGAGCGCTGAAATCCGGCGTCGTGCGGTCCCTCAGTCGCGGGTCAGGCGGCGGTGCGTCACCCGGTGCGGACGCGCGGCCTCCTCGCCCAGACGCTCGATCTTGTTGGCCTCGTAGCCCTCGAAGTTGCCCTC
>JAAYZP010000436.1 GCA_012514785.1 Propionibacterium sp.
GAGAGCCAGTACGAGGTCATCTGGGAGTCCGCGGTGATCCCCGCGTCCCCGATCTTCATGAACAACGGCACCCTCGACGAGGGCACCCAGGACACGCTCCGCGGCATGTTCCAGGACGGTCTCATCAACATCGAGGCCCTCATCGCCGGCCAGGCCGACATGGCCATCGGCTCGCCCTTCACCTACGTGCGCGCGGGCGACCAGGGCGCCGACGTCGAGGTGCTCGGCGGCCGCGTCGAGGAGAAGGGCGACGAGCTCGGCTACGTCTCCTACGCGCTGGTCACCCCCGACTCCGACATCACCAGCCTCGCCGACACCGCGGGCCGCCCGGTCTGCTACGTCGACCAGGGCTCCACGTCCGGCTTCCTCTACCCGTCCGCGGGCATGCTCGACGCCGGGCTCGACCCGATCGACGACGTCGACGCCATCTTCGCCGGCTCGCACGACGGCGCCGTGCTCGCACTGCTCGACGGCCAGTGCGACCTCGCCTTCGCCTACGACTCAATGGTCGAGGTGCTGATGCCGGGCCGCGGCGAGCTCGAAGAGAGCCAGTACGAGGTCATCTGGGAGTCCGCGGTGATCCCCGCGTCCCCGATCTTCATGAACAACGGCACCCTCGACGAGGGCACCCAGGACACCCTGCGCGGCATGTTCCAGGACGGCCTCATCAACATCGAAGCCCTCGCCGAGGCCGGCTACTGCGAGTCCGAGGCGGAGTGCGCGCTGCCGGAGGACTCCTACGAGTACGCACCGGTCGAGGACTCGATCTACGACGGCATCCGCGAGGTCTGCGAGATCACCCAGGCCGAGGCCTGCGCCTGATCGACCAAACCTGATGCGCTCCGGGCCCGGGGCATCCACCCCGGGCCCGGAGCGTCTCCATATCACTCGAACTGAGGCACCACCGTGAGCTACGACATCACCCTCCAGAACGTCACCAAGACCTTCCCGCCGGCCACCACGGCCGCCGACGACATCAGCCTGGCGATCGAACCGGGCACCTTCAACGTTCTGCTCGGGCTGTCCGGGTCAGGCAAGTCCACGCTGCTGCGCCTGATGAACGGCCTCGTCACCCCCACCTCGGGCAGCGTGACCGTGCTCGGCCAGGACATCACGGGAGCCAAGCGCTCCGAGCTCCGCAGCCTCCGTCGTCGCGTCGGCATGGTGTTCCAGCAGTTCCACCTCGTGGAGTCGATGTCGACGCTGGAGAACGTCTGCACCGGAGCACTCGGCTCCCTGACCGGCCCCCGCCTCGGCCTCTTCGCCTACCCGCGGGCCATCCGCGACCGCGCCCTCGAACAGTTGGATCGCGTCGGACTGGCCGACCAGCGGTTCCAGCGCGCCGACACCCTCTCCGGCGGGCAGCAGCAGCGCGTCGCCGTCGCCCGCGCGCTCATGCAGCGCCCCAAGGTGCTGCTCGCCGACGAGCCCGTCGCCTCCCTGGACCCCGAGTCCAGCACCCAGGTGATGACCCTCATCTCGCGCATCGCCGCCGAGGACGACCTCACCGTCGTCTGCTCGCTGCACCAGGTCCAGCTCGCCATGCAGTGGGCCGACCGGATCATCGGACTGCGCGCCGGCGCGATGGTGCTCGACGAGGACGCCAAGGACGTCAGCACCGAGCAGGCGATGTCCATCTACGCCTCGGTCGCGGGGCCGACCGCGGCGCTGCCCGACGAGATCACCGCGGTCGCATCGTGACCGCCACGCTCTCCCGCCGGCAGGCCACCGCGACGCCCCCGCCGCCCGCCCCGCAGCGCGACGCCCGCACGCTGGCGCCGCCGTCGTGGCGCACCGTCGTCGCCTGGGTGGTGATGGGCGCGTTCCTGTTCTTCAGCATCCGGGCCGTCATCGACCTGCGCATCAACATCGCGACGATGGTGGACAGCGCCGACAACGCCGCCAACTTCATTCGCCGCACCGTACCCCTGGAGTTCCCGTCGTTCGCGGAGCTGTGGGAGATGACGGCGCTCACGCTGTCCATCGTCACCGTCGCCACGCTGCTCGCCGTGATCATGTCGACGGTGGTCGCGCTGCTCGCCGCGCGCCCCACCTCCAGCTCGCGGGCCGTGCGCGGGACGTCGCGGGCATTCATCGTGCTGATGCGCGCCATGCCGGAGCTGGTGCTCACGATCATCTTCACGCGCCTCTTCGGGCTCGGCACCGTCGCCGGTGTGCTGGCGCTCGCGCTGCACTCGATCGGGATGGTCGGCAAGATGGTCGCGGATGCGATCGAGGACGCCGACGACGGCCCCCGCCGCGCACTGGAGGCCAGCGGTGCCGGCTGGCTGCAGCAGGTCTTCGGCGCCACCCTGCCGGGCATCTTCCCCGCGATGATCGCCCACGGGCTGCACCGCTTCGACATCAACCTCCGCGCCTCCGTCGTCCTAGGCTGGGTGGGCGTGGGCGGCATCGGCCTGGAGCTGTCCACCGCCCTGTCGACGATGAACTACCAGCGCGGCATGGCGCTCGCCATCGTCGTGCTCGCGCTCTGCATCGTGATCGAGATCATCTCCGGCTTCCTCCGGATGAAGCTGCTCGGCCGCTCCGAGCCGACGAAGTACGGCTTCTTCTGGTTGCTCCGCAAACTGCGCGGCCGCTGGAGCACCGCCCGGCTCGACGAGGCGCCGTCGGAGCGTCTCGGCCGGCGCACGGTCCCGCCGTGGAACGGTGAGCGCATCACGCGGTTCAGCTACATGGCCCTCACCGTCGCGCTGATCCTGCTGGCCGTGCTGACCCTGCAGATCGACTGGGGGCGGTTCTTTGGCGGGTTCCTGCGGATCGGCAACGTCGCGGGCCAGTTCCTGCCGCCCAGCTCCGGCGGCGTGATGGATGTGCTGCTCGCCGAGCTGCTCGTCACGCTGAACATCGCGCTCGCCGCGACGCTGCTCGGCGCCATCCTGGCGCTGCCGGTCGGCTTCCTCGCGGCGCGCAACGTCGCACCGAACAAGACCGTCTCCCAGGTGTTCCGGGTGATCATCGTCGTGACGCGCGGCATCCCGGAGCTGATCCTGGCGATCGTGTTCATCGTGATCTCCGGCATGGGCCCCGTGGCGGGCACGCTGGCGCTCACGATCGGGGCGATGGGGCTGCTCAGCAAGCTCGTCGCCGACTCAATCGAGGACACCGACGTGCGCGTCCAGCAGGCGCTGGCCGCCAGCGGCGCGACGCGGTCCCAGGTGTTCTTCGGCGCGACGCTCAGGCAGGCCGCGCCGGCCGTCGTCGGGCACGTCTTCTACCAGCTCGACGTGAACTTCCGCTCCGCGACGCTGCTCGGCATCGTCGGGGCCGGCGGCATCGGTTTCCACCTGCTGAACGCGACGCGCGTGCTCGAGTTCGAGGTGGTCACCATGATCCTGGTGATGATCATCGCGGTGGTGTTGCTGCTGGAGGCCGTGGCGATCATGATGCGCAACATCCTGCGCTGACGCCGTCGACGGGAGTTTGTGGACGAGTGCTGGTCACTAGGCGCACAGCCGTCCGGGGCGGGGGCTCACCGTGGGAGGGGAAAGTGGTCCCTGCCGGGGAGGTACTTTCGCATCAGGTGACCTGGGCCTGCTGCCCAATAGCGATTCACCGGGC
>JAAYZP010000437.1 GCA_012514785.1 Propionibacterium sp.
TGTGCGAGCTCATCACCGCCGCGCACGCCACCAGCCGCGACGCCGCGACGGTCACCCTCGAGACCATCGCGCAGCACTGCGCGGGCCACGACGTCGTCGTCGGCCTCGGCGCCGACTCCCAGGCCGGCCGCCTCCTCGTCCAGGGGCGCCTCGACGACGCCACCCACGAGGTCGCCCGCTGGCGGGACGAGCTGGGCGGGGGCGTCGTCGTCGCGGCCACCAACCACCACACTAGCGGCCGCGGCGTCGCCTCCGCGCACCAGGCCGCCGGTCTGCTGCGGGTGGCCGAGCGACTCCGCCTGCCGGCCGTGGCCACCAACATGGTGCGCATGGCGCGCCGCGAGCAGGCCGCCATCGTCGACGTCCTCGACGCCGCCCGCCGCCTCGTGCCGCTCGACATGCGCAACATCGACCGCGCCAACGCCGAGGGCTACCTCAAGCCCGAGCCCGCGATGCGCGCCGCCGTCGACGAGGCCGCCCGCCTGATCGGCGCCGACCCCCGCGAGGTGCTGGACGCCACGGAATCGCTCGCCGAGCGCGCCGCGCTCGACCCGATGGGCGACGTCGGGCTGGGGGAGATCCGCCTACCCGAGTTCGAGATCCTCGGCACCACGGTCGACGAGGCACCCCGAGCGCTGCGGGAGCGCGCCCTCGCCGGCCTGAGCGAGCGCTACGACACGATCACCCCGGAGATCCACGACCGCCTCGACGACGAACTCGCGGTGATCGGCACACTCGGCTTCGAGTCGTATTTCCTCACCGTCGGCGACGTCACCGACATGATCCGCCGCATGGGGATCCGCTGCGCGGCCCGCGGCTCCGGCGCCGGCTCGCTGGTCAACTACGCCCTCGGTATCTCCGGCGTCGACCCGATCCGCTACGGGCTCATCATGGAGCGCTTCCTCTCCCCGCTGCGCGTCGCGCTGCCCGACATCGACCTCGATGTCGAGTCCGCCCGCCGCACCGAGGTCTACGACAAGATTCTGGAGGTCTTCGGCCGCGACCGGGTGGCGTGCGTGGCGATGATCGAGACCTACCGGGTGCGGCATGCGGTGCGCGACGTCGGTGCCGCGCTCGGGCTGCCGCCCGTGGAGGTCGACGCCATGGCCAAGGCGTTCCCGCACATCCGCGCCCGCGACGCCCGGGCCGCGCTGCGCGACCTGCCCGAGCTGCGCGCCGCCGGACTCGCGGAGCAGCGGCTCGAGGTGCTGTTCGACCTCGTCGAATCCCTCGACGGCCTGCCCCGCCACATCGCGCTGCACCCCTGCGGCGTCATCCTCTCCGACTCCGCGCTTCCGCAGCGCACCCCGGTCGAGGCCAGCTTCGGCGGCTACCCGATGAGCCAGTTCGACAAGGACGACGTCGAGGACCTCGGCCTGCTGAAGCTCGACGTGCTCGGCATCCGCATGCAATCCGCCATGGCGCACGCGCTCGACGAGCTCGAGCGCACCACCGGCACGGCCCCCGACATCGACGCCCTCGCACCCTACGACGACGAGCAGGTCTACGACATGATCGCGCGCCGCCAGACGCTCGGCTGCTTCCAGATCGAGTCGCCCGGCCAGCGCGAGCTCGTCGGCAAGTTCGGGCCCGCCAGCTTCGAGGACATCGTCATCGACATCTCCCTGTTCCGCCCCGGCCCCGTGAAGTCCGACATGATCACCCCCTTCATCGACGCCCGCCAGGGCTTCAAGGAGCCCGATCACCTCCACGACGACTTCCGGCCCGTCCTCGACCAGACCGAGGGCGTGGTGGTGTTCCACGAGCAGGTCATCCAGCTCGTCGCCGTCCTCACCGGCTGCACCCTCGCCCAGGGCGACGAGGTCCGCCGCGCGCTCGGCGACCGCGACGGGCAGGAGCAGGTGCGGGGTTGGCTGTTCCCGAAGGCCCGCGCCCGCGGCTACGACGAGGCGCTGATCGCGCGCGTCTGGGACATCCTCGTCTCGTTCGCCTCCTTCGGGTTCTGCAAGGCGCACGCCGCCGCCTTCGCGCTACCCACGTATCAGTCGGCCTGGCTGAAACGCCATCACCCCGCGCACTTCCTCGCCGGCATCCTCACCCACGACCCGGGCATGTACCCCAAGCGGCTCCTGCTGGAGGAGGCCCGCCGCCTCGACCTGCCCATCCTCGGCCTCGACGTGAACGCCTCCACCGGCGAGTACCGCGCCGAGGAGGTGGGCGACGGCTGGGGTATCCGGCTCTCGCTGGCGGACGTGAAGGGCATCGGCGACGACGAGATCACCCGCATCGTCGAGGCGCAGCCCTACGAATCCCTCACCGACTTCTGGCAGCGCGCCGACGTCAGCCGCCCCACCACCGAGCACCTCGTCCTGGCCGGCGCCTTCGACGCCATCTACGACATCGGCGACGCGGGCGGCGTGCAGTCCAGCTCGCGGATCACCCGCCGCGACCTCCTGCTCACCATCGCCGACCTCCACGCCGGCATCCGCAAGCAGACGCCCGCGCAGGCCGCGTTCGCGTTCGAGTTCGACGACGCCACCCACCTCGACATCGCGCCCAGCGGCCTGCCCGAGATGGACGCCGACGAGCGGCTGAAGGCCGAGCTGGAGATCCTCGGGCTCGATGCCAGCCGGCACATCATGGAGCGCTACCTGCCGATGCTGCGCGCCATCGGCGCCACCAGCGCCGGCACCATCCTGCAGGCGCGGAACCGCTCCGAGGTGCTGATCGCCGGCGTCAAGGTCGCCACCCAGACCCCGCCCGTCCGCTCGGGCCGCCGCGTGATCTTCCTCACCCTCGACGACTCCACCGGCCCCGTCGACGCCACCTTCTTCGAGGACGTGCAGGGCCCGTACTCCGCGACGGTGTTCAACTCCTGGCTGCTGCTGGTGCGCGGCGTCATCCGCCGCACCGGCCCGCGCGGCGTCTCCATCCGCGCCACCGGCGCCTGGGACCTCGGGCAGATCCACGACGCGTGGCGCACCACGCTGGACCACACCCACAGCCCCGACGAGGCCGTCGCCGCCGTGCGGGCACTCGTCGAGGAAGTCCACGAGGGCTACTCGCTGGTGGGCGAGTACATCCCCCCGGAGAAGGAGGCGCACGCGCGGATCGACGACGACGCCACCCGCGCCGGCGGCATGGGGCGCCGTCGGGTGCTCGTGCACGCCAGCGGCTACAAGCAGTCGCCGTACGCCGACATCAAGCCGCAGGGCACCTCCGCCGCGGAGGCGCCGCGGAAGCTGTGGCACTCCAGCCCGGGGAGCGCGGGACGATGATCGTCGCACACGTGGACATGGACGCGTTCTACGCGTCGGTGGAGATGGCGAGGTACCCGGAGCTCAGGCGGGTGCCGATGTTCGTCGGCGGCTCGGAGCGCGGCGTGGTGCTCTCTGCCAACTACCCGGCCCGCGCCTACGGCATCGCCGGGGGCATGCCGTCGAGCCGGGCCAGGCGGCTGTGCCCGCAGGTCGAGGTGATCCACCCCGACTTCGACCACTACCAGGACGTCTCCGTCGGCATCCGGGAGATCTTCGACACCGTCACCGACCTCGTCGAGATGGCCTCCATCGACGAGGCCTTCCTCGACCTCACGACGGCTATGCGCCGCCTGGGCGGCGACCCGGTGGAGGTGGGGGAGCGGCTCCGCGCGCAGGTGATGGACGAGCAGCGGGTGCCGTGTTCGGTGGGGATCGGGCCCAGCAAGTTCATCGCCAAGCTCGCCTCGCAGGCGGCCAAGCCCGACGGGCTGAAGCTCGTGCCCGCCGACGAGGTGGTGAACTTCCTGCACCCGCTGCCGGTGGAGGCGATCTGGGGCGTGGGGGAGGTGACGGCCGCCAAGCTGCACAAGCTCGGGCTGAAACACGTGCGCGACATCGCCATGACGAAGAGGTCGACGCTGCAGCGGGCGCTTGGTGCCGGCCAGGGCGGGCTGCTGTTCGACCTCGCCTGGGGCCGCGACGAGCGCTCCGTCCTCGCGCGCGATCCCTCCGAGCACAGCGTCGGCTCGCAGGAGACGTTCGCCAGGGACACCGACGACGCGGAGATCGTCGCGACGGAGATCCTGCGGATGGCGGAGCGCACCGCCTCCCGGATGCGGGCGCAACGGATGGTGGGCCGCACGATCACGCTGTCGGTGCGGTTCGCCGACTTTACGACGATCACCCGCACCGGCACCATCGCCCACCACACCGACTCCACCAACGACATCTACGCCGAGGCGCTCAGGCTCTTCCGCCGGCTGCACCTGCAGCGCGCCCGCATCCGGCGCGTCGGGGTGCGGGTGGAGAAGCTGGTGCCGAAGGAGGGCATGTATCGGCAGCCGGCGCTCGACGAGCCGGAGCACGGCTGGGAGGAGGCGGAGGCCGCCATCGACCGCGCGATCCTCAAGTTCGGGCCGAAGGCGGTGCAGCGGGCGAGGCTCACCCGAGCCCTTTGTTGATTGAGCCAGCGCCGCGACGAA
>JAAYZP010000055.1 GCA_012514785.1 Propionibacterium sp.
CCCGCGCACTTCGCGGTGATGTTCAACCCCGAACTCCTGCACGACGACCCCGAGCTCGATCGCGCGTCCGGGAGGGCGTTCGGCGAGCTGCGGGACGGCGTCGAAAGGCTGCGCGAGGGAGGGCAGATCGACGACGCCCCCGCGGCCGTGATCGCGGCTTGGTCACTGGTCCACGGGCTGACCACCCTCGCACTCTCGGGCAACCTCGCCCGCGCCAAGCTCGACGGCGAACCCGCGGGCGAGCCGTCGCTGACGGGCCTCGCACGCCGAGCCGTCGCGATGCTCTACGGCTCTGCGCCCTGACGCGCGGCTCAGCCGCTGCCCATCAATCCACATCGGAAGGCTGAACCATGTCCAACCCTGTCATCGGCGTCGTGCTCCTCACCATCGTCGGGATCGCCTACGGGGGATCGTTCCTCCTGCGGATCGCCGGGGGCCGCGTACGCGCGAACGATCTCCAGCGCACCTACTTCCGTGCCGGTCACGCGCACGCGGGCGTGCTGGTCATCCTCGGACTCGTTGTCCAACTGCTCCTCCGGGGTGCCGCAACGCCCGGCTGGGCCGACGCCCTGTCCTCCGGGGTGCTGATCGCGGCCATCCTCATGCCGCTCGGCTTCTTCCTGTCCGTCGTCGGCAAGAATCCGCAGCGGCCGAATGCGATGCGGTGGTTCATCCCGCTCGGCGGCATCAGCCTCGTGGTGGGCGTCGTCGGGGCCGGCGTCGGCCTGATCCTCAGCGGCTGACTCGGCCTGGGCTGCCCCGCCATCGACGTTCGAGGAAGAGCACGTCGCGCGTGAACGAGAAGATCAGGAGGGCCAGCGCGAGCGCCGTCACCGCTTGTGCGAGCCAGATCGGCGTCAACGGGACGAGCGCCGTCGCCAAAGCCACAGCCTGCAGCGCCGCGATCCGCCGACGCCCCCGGCTGTAGGGCAGCGGCGCCCGCCACGCCGGGCGAAAGAACGAGCCGAGCCCGAACGCGTAGCGAGCCAGGCCGATGGCCAGCGCCCATGGGGCGATCGGAACGACCGCCAGCGAGGTGACGAACACGATGGCCGAGTCGACCTCCATGTCCCACCGGGCTCCGCGGGCCGTCACGGTGTGGGTCCGACGCGCGACGAGGCCGTCGACGGCATCCAGCAGCAGCGTCGGCACCAACACGCCGACGAGCAGCCATGACCGGGGTGGCAGGACACCGGCCAGCGTGAGCGCGACGAGGACGGCGACGACCACGCCCAGGCCCGCGCGCGCCACCGTCACCCGATCGCCGGGCGTCAGGCGAGCGGGGTGCTGCGCGCTCGTGTCTGTCCGAGAAATCATCGTTCTCCCCTGCACCGATGATGACACGGGAAAGTCGATTTCAGGTTGGATTCTGGACCCCATGTTTCGGACGTGAGCATGGGCGGAGAGCGCACGACTATTTCGGGCGGCCGAGTGGATGTGGGCTCTGGCGCGCGTGCCTCCGTCGGAGGAGAATGATCACGAGGAGGCAGCGACCATGGATGGACTTGACGCAAGGGCCGTGGAGTTCCACCGCCTGCATGAGGCCGGGTGTTTCGTCATGCCCAACCCTTGGGACGTCGGCAGCGCGCGTGCGCTGGAATCGCTGGGGTTTCCCGCACTGGCCACCACCAGCGCCGGCTTCGCGTGGACGAGGGGGAGGCCCGACAACGGTGTTGCCGTCGGGGAGATGCTCGAGCACCTGGCTGACGTGGCGGCAGCGGTGACCGTGCCGATGAACGCGGATTTCGAGGACGGCTTCGCGACCTCCCCGCAGGGTGTGGCCGACAACGTGCTGCGCGCTGTCAGCACGGGTATCGCCGGTCTGTCGATCGAGGATTCGAGCCACGATCCCGACGGTGAACCGCTGCTCGATCACGGCCTCTCGGTGGAACGGATCGCAGCCGCCCGAGCGGCGATCGACGAGAGCGGCACGGGGGTCGTGCTCACGGCGCGGTCCGAGGGATTCGTCGTCGGACGCCCAGATCTCGAGGAGACGCTCAGGAGGTTGCGGGCCTATGCCGAGGCCGGCGCTGACTGCCTCTACGCCCCGCGGATCTTGACGGTAGAGCAGATCGCGGCCGTCGTCGACGCGGTGGCGCCCAAACCGGTGAACCTCCTGATCAACGCGCCCTTCATCACGGTCGCGGAGGCCGCGGAGCTCGGGGTGCGGCGGATCAGCGTCGGCGGGACGTTGGCCCGCACGGCGTGGGGAGGGTTCCTTGCGGCAGCGCAGGAGATTGCGGAGAGCGGAACCTTCACCCGGTTCCAGGGGCTCCCGGATGTGGACGGCATCCAGTCGCGCTGAGTGTTCGGTGTACCCGCTGATCGGCGCGTACCGTCAGCGGTGTCGACGCGAGTCGGGACGTCCGCCGCGGCGAGGAGTTCGTGCTCGCGCCGGGGACTTGTCCGCCGACTAGGGCCTCGAGGTGTTAGCTGGTGCAGAGTTCCATGAGCTCGGTGTACGAGGTCTGGAATTCCTCGACGTCCACGGTGTACTCCTGCATCGCGGACATGTCGCCGTCGACGAAGATCAGTTGTAGGCCGTCGCGTACGTCTGCGATGTCGTCGTGCACGACAGTTACTGCCTGCTTCACCTCGTCATTCGTCACAGAATCCGCTACCGAGCGGAATGCGTTCACCATTTCGGTCCAAGCGTCCACTGCCGCCTGGGGCTCGCTCGTGGCAACGGAGGCGAGCTCCGACATGGCGGCACTGGCTTCGGCCATGGGGCCAGCCATGCTCAGGCAGGCATCGGAGAGGGACTGGCCGGTGCCTGCAGCTTCCTCGGTGGGCTGCTGCTCTTCCGGGGTGGTCGACTCCTCCTCGACGGGGGCAGGCTCGGCTTCAGCGGAGGCCGTGGTCTCGTCGGCGACTGGTGTTGACTCGTCCGCAGTAGCGCCATCGGAACAAGCGGTGAGCCCAACCAGTGCAGCAACGAGGACGGACGCGATAGGCATAGTGCGTTTCATGGATGATTCCCCTTCGTTTCCCGCAACGTTGCAGGTGTACCCCAACTTGCAGCCGGCAAAAGCCGTTGCAAAGCCCAATTTATGGGGGGGGGGAGGGGAAGTCAATTCGCCGCTGGGCTCCCTGGAGGAGCTCGATAGACGTGGCCTCGACGCGGTCGGCGACGGTGGTTGCTCCCTGGCCGTTGAATAGCCCACTCGGTGTGCGATCTCCCACCGTCCGGAGGCTGTTGCTGAATCGATCGGGGACTTTGGGAGTGAGGCTTTCATGACCGCTGGGGGCCTGCATGCTTTTGATGGTTGAGCTCGCCCGCGACGCGGTCCCTGAGCTCGTGCCGCGACGGAGTCGCTGCACGATGGTCGAAGGGAAGGAGCTGGCGATGGTCGAAACCACCCTTAGCGGCCGCTGGGATCTAGTCCCTGCTCTAGTCCGGGGTGGTTTCGACCATCTCGGAGCTCCTTCGTCGCGCCGGGAGCTCAACCAGCAAAGTGCTTCGGAAGGCCGAGCACCCGTTGCGCGAACCGCCTTCTCATCCCAGGGGGGCGCACAGCGTCTGCGAAGCTGAGGTGCGGTGCCCTTCGACCAATCGCAGACTCGTTCCTCGTCGGCGAGCTCAGGAACCACGAAGCGGAGCCCATGCTCGGTGTGCGATCTCCCACCGTCCGCAGTGGGAAGTCGTACAGAGACTGTGGCTCGGCTGGCTTTCCGATTCCGGTGGCCAGAGCCCGGTCAGCAGCCAAGACCTGCGAGGCGCTACTTCAGGGGAGCCGTGAATTCCTCGCGCCTATCCCGGTGCTCAGGTGGCTGGAGGGTGCAAGAAGCACTGGTTGTGGAGCATAGGAGACTCGAACTCCTAACTTCCACCTTGCAAAGGTGGCACTCTACCAATTGAGTTAATGCCCCGGACGTGCTCGGCAAGTATAGCCATCGACGGCGCGCAGGGCGCAATCGTCCAGCGTGCGTCAGCCCCGGCGCGACGGCGGGCCGAGCGTCGCGGTGATCAGCTGGCCCTTCTCCCTCGCGGACATGCGCGCGAACATCCCCCACATCGCCGCTGCCAGGTCGCGCGCGGAGGAGTCGCGCGACATGAAGTCGCGCTGCGCCTTGGC
>JAAYZP010000438.1 GCA_012514785.1 Propionibacterium sp.
CCATCACCGACCACGACAGAAACTCATTCAAGATTCTTTTCGTGTCACCCCTGTTTCCGGGAAAAACTTGTCAGAGGTGACCCGTAGTGTTCTTGGTATGACGACGACGAACCCACCCACCTCGGCCGCGGAAGCCTTCGCAGCCTTGGATCACGCGCGACAACAGAAACGCGCGGCCGAGGTGGCCGAGACGCTCGCGATCGCCGCAGCCGCGGATTTGTATGACATCGATCGGGTCCGGGTCTGTCCCGACCTCGAACAACTCGTCCCCTACGGCACCGACGGCACCCCACGCGTCGGGGAGGGACTCGCCATGGAACTCGGCGGCATCCTCGGCATCTCACCATCCAACGCCATCGCGATGATCGGCGACGTCCTCGACCTCCGCCACCGCCACCCCGCCCTCTGGGAAGCATTCCTGGGCGGCGACGTGTGGTTCTGGCAGGCCGCCAAGATCACCCGCGACTGCTCCCAACTCTGCCCCGAGGCCGTCAGTATTGTGGATAGCCATACGCGGATCGCGTTGCAGATAGGCATGCGCTGGACCCAAATCATGTACCGGTTGCCGACGTGGATCATCGAAGCCGACCCCGAGAAGGCGCGGGAGAAAGAACAGCAGGCCCGCGAAGCCCGCTACGTGCGCCTCGGGAAACTCGTCGACGGCTGCACCGACCTCTCAGGGAAACTCGACAGCGCCGACGGGATCGCCCTCGACGAGGCGCTGGATGCCATCGCCAGAACCCTCCCCGAAGACGTGTCGTGGGAGGAGCGTCGCGCTACCGCGGTCGGCATCTTGGCCCGCCAGGCCTTCGGCCAGGACCAACTCTCCGCCGATGTGGTGATTCATCTGCCCGCGGATGCTGTCGAGACGCCGGATGGTCGTGCGGCGACGGTGGAGGGCTGGGGCGCGTTCCTCGCCGAGCGCCTCCCGGAGTTCCTGAAGAACCTGAAGCTCACCATCCGGCCGGTCATCGACCCCACCTCGATGCCGGCCGCGGATGCGCATGATCCGCCGGCGTCGATGCGGTTGGCGATGCAGGTCCGCAACCCGTTCGACGTCGCCCCCTACGGCACCCGCGCCGCTCGGCATTGTGATGCGGATCACACCGAGCCCTACCGCACCGGGCTCCTCGGGCAGACCCGGCTCGGGAACCTGGGCCCGCTGTCGCGGCGGGCGCGGGCGAAGACGTTCGGTGGCTGGCAGCTCGTGCAGTCCGGCGAGGATGGGATCTTTCACTGGCGCTCCCCATTCGCCTACGAGTACCTCGTGACCGCGTTCGGGACGACGCGATTGCGCACCCCGGCCCCGCCACCGGTGCCGGAGGAGCGATGGTGGCCACCCGACCCACCCGAGTATCTCCCCGACCCGCCGTCGGATGACCCTGCCTGGGAGCAACCGCCCATGCCCGAAGCCCTGGCCTGGACCATCGCCCAAGCAACACTGCGCCCCGTCGCCTGAACCCCCGACCCTTAGCCGTCAGGATTTCCACCACCGGTAGGGGAAATCCTGACGGCTAGTGAAGCGCACCCTGCCTTCTTTGATGGTTGAGACGGCCTAGAGGTTCTCGATGTCCAGGATCGGCACGTCGTGGCTCAGCGAGAAGCCGAACACCTGCTGGAGGAAGCTGAGCTCCGACTCCAGGGACACTCGGCGCGCGTTCACCGTACGGAAACCGTGGCCCTCGTCGTCGAACGTGATGAGCGCCAGCGGCTTGCCCGCCTTCCGGACGGCCTCGGCCATCTCGAACGCCTGGTCCGGCGGCACCACCTTGTCCTGCATGCCCTGCAGGATCAGCATCGGGGTGTCCAGCTTGTCGAGGTGGTGGATGGGGGAGCGCTCGACGTAGGTCTCCTTCGCCTCAGGCCAGGGCCCCACGAGCGAGTACGGATAGCGCGACTCAGCCTTGTGCGTGTGGTGGACGAGCGCCTCGAGATCGCCGATGCCGTAGCGGCTGAGGCCCGCGGCGAAGACGTCGGTGGTGACCAGCGCCTGCAGCGTCGTGTAGCCACCGGCGCTGCCGCCCTTGATCGCCACGCGGGTGGGATCGATGCGGTGCTCGGCCGCGAGCGACTGCACGGTGGCGACGACGTCCTCGACGTCGACCACACCCCAGCGCAGCTTCAGCGCGTCCCGGTAGGCGCGCCCGAACCCGGTGGACCCGCGGTAGTTGACGTCCACGACGGCGAACCCGCGGGAGAGCCAGAACTGCATCTCCTCGTTGAACGACGCCGTGGCCTGCGCCGTCGGGCCGCCGTGTGTCTTCACAATGAGCGGCGGCGAGTCGATGCCCGGGGGAGCGTAGAACCAGGAATGCACCTCGCCCGCCTTGTGGGCGACGGGCTTGGCGATGCAGGTGGTCTCCCCGCCGCCCGCGATCACGGTGGTTGTGCCGGCGGGCGTGATCTCCAGCAGTTCGGACGGGCGATCCGCGAAGTCGGCGATCACGTGGATGTTGTCGCCGAATGTTGCGACGGAGTCGATCCAGACCGCGTCGCGCAGGGGGTAGGTGACGCCGCCGCTGGACGGCTGCCACAGCGCGAGGCGCCCGTACCCGCCGACGATCTCGATCGTCGCCACGAGGTCGGGCCCGACGGCGCAGGCCGCGGGTCTGTCGAGGACCCAGACGGGCGTGTCGCAGTCGTGGTCGACCTGCCAGGTGCGGCGCTCGTCGCCCTCCTCGACCACCCAGTTCCAGAAGCCCGCCTCGTCGGAGGCGTAGGCCAGGCGGCCCGGCGCCAACCACATGGGGTGCTGGGCGCTGACGTCGTCGCTACCGAAGACCTGCCGGGCCGCGCCCGGCTCATCCAGCGGCGCCGTCCAGATCGAGGAGCTGTCCCAGCTCATGTGGGGATGGTTCCACTGCTGCCAGGCCACCACGCGGTCGCGGATGCGGGGGCCGGCGTAGAAGTCCGCGCCAGTGGCGACGACGATCGGCTCACCGCCGTCGAGGGGGAGCGCGACCACCTCGCTCTTCGGCTCCGGGTGGTCCTCGTGGTGGTCCTCCCGGACGGCGACGACGACGCCGTCGGCCAACTGCACGTGCAGGCCACCGAAGTAGTAGCGGTTCTGCTGCGGCGTCAGCGGCCGCGCGCCCTCCGCATCGATGACGAAGACCTGGTTGGTGCCGTCGTCGTTGTAGACGACGGTGTCCTGCTCGGCGTCGTAGGCCCCGCCACCGTACTCCATCACGCGGGTGCGCACGGACGCCTTTGGGGTGAGGTCGGTGGTCTGGCCGTCGGCGAAGCGGCGGATCGTGCTGCGGCCGTCCTGCGCGGCGATGTTCGCGAGCCAATAGATACCGGAACTGGTGGAGCGGACCTGCGAAACTGCGTCGCGGCGTTTGATCACGAAGTCGAGGGGCAACGTCATGGTCCCCTTCTTACCCGGAAATCCTCTTCCACAAAATGCTTTCGGGTTGTTTGTGCGCGTTCGCTCGGGCAAGATGAGCATGTACCTGGTCGCTGACTGCGGGGAAGGCATTCAGAGCCGACCAGGAGGAAAAATGAACCGTCTGAATCACCAGCACGTGCGAGGAATGATCTTCATCCACTCCTCGCCGGCAGCGCTGTGCCCCCACACGGAGTGGGCGATCGGCGCCGCACTGGACGCGCCGTCGCAGATGCAGTGGACCGAC
Source organism: Propionibacterium sp. (assembly GCA_012514785.1). Classification (GTDB taxonomy): domain Bacteria; phylum Actinomycetota; class Actinomycetes; order Propionibacteriales; family Propionibacteriaceae; genus Arachnia. Next base: position 3,636 of record JAAYZP010000438.1, read on the forward strand.
CAGCCCGCCGAACCCGGCTCGCGTCGCCTCGAGATCTCCTGGGTCGGACGCCCCGGTACCGGGGCGGCACTCGCCAGCGCGCTCGCTCGCCTCGGGCGCGTGCGGTTCGAGGTCACCGAAGAGGCCTCGCCCGGCGCGGACGGCCAACGCTTCATGTTCACCCCGAGCCTCGGCTCCTTCACCGCCACCACCGGCGTGCACGGCGACATCCTCGTCTCCGAGGACCGGCTGCGAGCCGCGGCCGCGAGCGGGGACCTCTACCACGCGCTCGACAACCTCCTGGGCAAGCCCTGGGACGACGAGCTCGACTACTTCCGCCACGCCTCCGACGACGCGCCCGTGCGCTGGCTGCACCAGGTCGTCTGACCCGGACCCGAAGCGACAAGAATCCCGCCCCGGAACCTGGCCGGGGCGGGATTCTTGCACTTCGTCAGTCGGTGATGTGTTCGTTGGTGACGACGACGGCGACGTTGTGGCCACCGAAGCCGAACGAGTTGTTCACCGCAGCGAGGTCACCCGCGGGGAGCTCGCGCGCTTCCTTCGCAATGTCGATCCCGAGCCCGGGCTCCTCGTTGTCGAGGTTGATCGTCGGGGGGACGACGCGGTGTTTCAGCGCCAGGACGCTCGCGACCGTCTCCAGCGCGCCGGCGCCCCCGAGCAGGTGGCCGGTCATGGACTTGGTAGAGGTCACGATCACGTTGTCGGTGTGGTCGCCCAGCGCGGTGCGGATGGAGCCCGCCTCCGTGACGTCGCCCTGCGGGGTGGAGGTGCCGTGCGCGTTGACGTGCACGACGTCGCGCGCTTCCAGCCCCGACTCCCGCAAGCCGCGGATCATCGCCTGCGACTGCCCGTACCCCTCGGGCTCCGGCTGCACGAGGTCGTGCGAGTCGGCGCTGATGCCGGCGCCGCGGACGGTGCCGTAGATCTTTGCGCCGCGCGCCTGCGCGTGTTCGAGGGTCTCCAGGACCAGCATGGCCGCGCCCTCGGAGAGCACGAAGCCGTCGCGGTCGACGTCCCAGGGGCGCGACGCCCGCTCGGGCTCGTCGTTGCGTCGTGATAGGGCCTGCATCTGCGAGAACGAAGCGATCGGGAACGGGTGGATGACGCCCTCGGCACCGCCGGCCATCACGACGTCGGCGCGCCCCAGCCGGAGCATGTCGATCGCGAACGCGATCGCCTCGTTCGAGGATGCGCAGGCCGAGACGGGGGTGTGGATCGCGGCGCGGGCGCCGATCTTCAGCCCGATGTTGGCGGCCGGGGCGTTGGCCATGAGCATGGGGATGGTGAAGGGGGACACGCGACGGAGTCCCTTCTCCTTCATCACGTCCCACTGGCCCACCAACGTCTGGAGGCCGCCGATGCCGGTGGCGGCGCAGACGCCGAGGCGGTCGCGGTCGACGGGGTTGTCCTCGCCGAGGCCGTAGCCGGCGTCCTCCCACGCCTCGAGTGCGGCGACGATGGCCAGCTGCGTCGAGCGGTCCATCTTGCGGGCCTCGACCCGGTCGAGGACGGTGGTGGGGTCGACCGCGGCTTCGCCGGCGATCTGGGTGGGGAGTTCATCGGCCCACTCCTGCGCGAGTCGGGCGACGCCGGAGCGGCCCGCGAGCATCCCTTCCCAGGTGCTCGTCAGGTCGCCGCCAAGCGGCGAGGTGGCACCGAGGCCAGTGATCACGACGGTAGTCGACATGGTTGCTCCTGAATGGGCCGGAAGATTGAGTGGGGTGTGGTGGGGCGACGTGCGCCGCCCCACCGGAGCACGGGTCAGTTGCCGGCGCGCTCGATGTAGGCGACGGCGTCG
>JAAYZP010000056.1 GCA_012514785.1 Propionibacterium sp.
GGACGTGCCGCCGACGACGATGCGCTTCGACACGCTCGAATACGACATTCCCGCCCGCGACCACGTGAGCGCCCCCGGCGACGAGCGCCCGGCGGTCGACGGCGACGCGCTCCTGATCCTGTTCACCTCCGGCACCACCGGCAGCCCGAAGGCCGCCGTCCTGACGCACTCGACGTGCTTCTGGACCAACCTCTCCTTCTCCCGCGCCGTGCCGGTGAGCCGCGACGACGTCGTGCTCTCCCTCCTGCCCCAGCACCACGTCGGCAGTTGGAACGTGCAGACGCTGCTCGCCTGGTGGGTGGGTGCGAAGGTGGTGCTGGAGCGCAGCTTCGACCCACGCCGCATCCTCGAACTCATCCGCACCCGCGGCATCACCACGATGATGGGCGTGCCGACGCACTACCGAGCGCTCGCCGACTACCGCGGCTTCGCCGACGCCGACATCAGCAGCCTCACCAACGCCGTCGTCGGGGGCGCGCCCGCCACCGAGGCGCTGCTGCGCACCTGGCTCGACCGCGGCGTCGCGCTCTCGCAGGGCTACGGCCTGACCGAGGCAGGCCCCAACGTGCTGTGCCTCCTGCCGGAGGAGGCCTCCGCGCACGTCGGCACCGCAGGACGGCCCTACCACCACGTCGAGGTACGGCTGGTGGACACCGCCTCCGGCGAGGTGCTCGACGGCGCCGCGTCGGGCGAACTCCAGGTCCGCGGGCCCGGGCTGTTCGCCGGCTACTTCGGCGACGAGCAGGCCACGCGCGACGCGTTCACCCCCGACGGCTGGCTCCGCACCGGCGACCTCGTCGAACGCGACGACGACGGCTACCACACCATCATCGACCGGGTCGACGGCCTCTACATCTCCGGCGGCATCAACGTCGCCCCCGCGGAGGTGGAGCAGGCGCTGCTCGCCCACCCCGGCGTCGACCGCGTACTCGTGATCGGCGTCCCCGACGAGAAGTGGGGGCAAGTGGGGCTCGCCCGGGTCGTGCGCCGCGAGGATTCGACGGTGGACGCCCAGGAACTGCTGCGGCACTGCCGCGCGAACCTCGCCCGCTACAAGGTCCCGGCGCAGATCGTCTTCGTGCCCGAACTCCCCGAGGGGTCGCTGGAGAAGGTCCGCCGCATCGCGATCCGGGAGGAGAACGGCTCATGACGTCCGCACCGCGCACCAAACGGGGCGAACGCACCCGCGCCAACATCATCGCCTCCGCGATGTCCACGTTCGCCACGCACGGCTTCCACGAGAGCTCGATCGTCAAGATCACCGAGGGGGCCGGCGTCGCCATGGGCACCTTCTACCTCTACTTCCCGGGCAAGCTGGAGCTGTTCCGCGAGGTCGTGTTCGACCTCAACCGCCAGCTCCGGCAGGCCATGAGCCGCGGCAGCGTCGGGGCGACGAACCGGCTCGAGGCTGAGCGCGGCGGGTTCCGCGCCTACTTCGACTTCCTCGCCCGGCACCCCGAGGTGTACCCGATCATCCGCGAGGCCTGGTTCGTCGCACCCGACGCGTTGCGCCTGCACTACGAACGCATCGCCGACGGCTACACGGCCGCCCTACGCGAGGCCGCCGGCTCCGGCGAGATCGCCGACGTCGACCCCGAGGTCACCGCGTGGGCCCTGATGGGCGTCGGCGAGATGCTCGGCATGCGCTACCAGGCCTGGCCCGACCCCGACCGACCCACCGAAGCCATCCCCGACGACGTGTTCGAGGCCTGCATGCAGCTCGTCACCAACGCGCTCCAGCCCGCCAGGAGGAACCATGACCACCACTGACCTCACCGGTCGACGAGCAGCCGTGACCGGCGGTGCCAGCGGCATCGGCCGGGCCTGCGCCGTCGCGCTCGCGCAACACGGAGCCGAGGTGACGATCCTCGACCGCGACGCGGGGGCCGCCGAGGCCCTGGCCGCGGAACTGGGCGGCCGGGCGGTGGTCGTCGACCTCGCCGACACCGCCGCGCTGGAGGGCATCAGCCTGGACACCGACATCCTCGTCAACTGCGCCGGCATCCAGCGCGTGGCGCCGATCCACGAGTTCGAGCCCGAGATGTTCCGCACCATCCACCGCATCATGCTCGAGGCACCGTTCCTGCTCATCCGGGCCGCGCTGCCCGGCATGTACGAGCGCGGCTTCGGGCGCATCATCAACATCTCGTCCGTGCACGGGCTGGTGGCCAGCGCCTACAAGGTTGCTTACGTGTCCGCCAAGCACGGCCTCGAGGGACTCTCGAAGGTGACCGCGCTCGAGGGCGGCCCGCACGGCGTCACCTCCGTGTGCGTCAACCCCGGCTACGTGCGCACCCCGCTCGTGGAGGGGCAGGTGAAGGACCAGGCTGCCACGCACGGCATCTCGGAGGACGAGGTGGTGAGCTCCATCCTGCTCGCCCAGTCCGCCATCAAGGAGTTCGTCGAACCCGACGACGTCGCCCAGCTCGTCTGCTTCCTCGCGGGCCCGCACGGCAGGATGGCCACCGGCGCCTCCTACGTGCTGGACGGCGGATGGGTCGCCCGATGAGCACCGGCACCCGGAACCAGACCTACCGCGAGGTCGACGTGCCCGGCGGCCTGCACGTCGGCATCTGGGAACCCGACGACGAACCCGCCGGCACGATCGTCGCCATCCACGGCGTCACATCCTCCCACAAGGCGTTCCCCGCCGTCGCCCGCGCGCTGCCCGAATTCCGCATCGTCGCGCCCGACCTCCGGGGGAGGGGCCGCAGCAACGCGCTCGGCGGCCCGTACGGGATGGCGCGCCACGCCGACGACGTCGCCCACGCCCTCGCCCACCTCGGCATCACGCGTGCGCTGCCCGTCGGGCACTCGATGGGCGCCTTCGTGGCCGTCGTGCTGGCGCACCGCCACCCGAGCCTCATGGACCGGCTCGTGCTCGTCGATGGCGGCATGCCGCTCGAACTGCCGGAGGGTGCGGCCCCGGACGAAGCGATCGCCGCCATCCTCGGCCCCGCGGCCCAGCGGCTGTCGAAGACGTTCGCGAGCGTGGAGGAGTACCGCGACCTGTGGCGCGCGCACCCCGCCTTCGCCGACTTCACGCAGGATGTCGTCGACTACGTCGACTACGACCTCGACGGCGAGGCGCCGCAGCTTCGGCCCGCCACCCGCTACGAGGCGCTCGAGCAGGACACCATCGACCTCGGCAGGGACGACGGCGCGCTCATGGACGCCATCGACGCGCTCGCGGTGCCGGCGAAATTTCTCCAGGCCGAGCGGGGAATGCTGGACCAGCCCACGGGATTGTTCTCGGACGGCTATCTTGCTCGGTGGGTGGCGCGCGTGCCGCTCCTGGAGGCGGAAAAGGTCATGGGCATCAACCACTACACCATCGTGTTCGACGCAGCCGGCGTCGACGCGATCGTCCGGGCAGTCAGGGAGGACTGATGAGCAAAGTTGTGGACGACCTCGGGGCGGCGTTGGCGCCGTACCTGTTCGACGGGATGACGATCGCCGCGGGAGGGTTCGGGCTCTCGGGCATCCCGAGTGACCTGATTCTCGCGGTGAAGGAGTCCGGGGTGAAGGATCTCACGATCGTGTCGAACAACCTGGGCATCGACGGCAAGGGGCTCGGCCTGTTGCTGGAGAACCACCAGATCGTGAAGGTGCTGGCGAGCTACGTGGGCGAGAACAAGATGTTCATGGCCCAGTACATCGACGGTGAGCTCGACGTGGAGTTCGTGCCGCAGGGCACGTTGGCGGAGCGGATGCGCGCGGGCGGGTCGGGGATCCCGGCCTTCTACACGGCCACCGGGGTGGGCACGATCGTGGCGGAGGGGAAGCCGACGGCGGAGTTCGACGGGCAGACCTTCGTGCAGGAGCGCGCCATCGTCGCCGACCTGGCGCTGGTGCACGCCTACCGCGCGGACACCGACGGCAACCTGATCTACCGGATGACGGCGCGCAACTTCAATCCCGTGGTGGCCGCGTGCGGGACGGTGACGTTCGCGGAGGCGGAGCACATCGTCGGGCTCGGGGAGTTGGACCCGGACCACATCGTGACGCCGGGGGTGTTCGTGCATCACCTGCACCAGTTCTCCGGCGTCGGCAAGGACATCGAGCAGCGCACGGTCCGGCCGCGGCCGGCAGCGAAGGGAGCCTGACATGGCGTGGACACGCGACGAGATGGCCGCGATCGCGGCATCGGAGCTGAACGACGGCGACTACGTGAACCTGGGCATCGGGATTCCGACGTTGGTGGCCAACAACCTGCCCGAGGGGGTGCGCGTCGTGCTGCAGAGCGAGAACGGCGTGCTGGGGATGGGCCCGTTCCCGTACGAGGGCGACGAGGACCCGGACCTGATCAACGCCGGGAAGCAGACGATCACGCTGACGAAGGGGGCGTCGATCTTCGACTCCTCGATGTCGTTCGGGATGATCCGCGCCGGCAAGGTGAAGGTGGCCGTGCTCGGAGCCATGCAGGTCTCCGGCGCGGGGGATCTCGCGAACTGGCAGATCCCGGGCAAGCTGGTCAAGGGCATGGGCGGGGCGATGGACCTGGTGGCGGGCACGCCGCGGGTGATCGTCGTGACCGACCACAATGCCAAGGACGGCAGCTACAAGGTGGTCGAGGAGTGCTCGCTGCCGCTGACCGGCGTGGGCGTGGTGGACCGCATCATCACCGACATCGCCGTCTTCGACGTCGTGGAGGGTTCGCTCGTGCTGCGCGAGGTTGCACCCGGGCATTCCGTGGGCGAGGTGCGCCGACGCACCGAGCCGGAGTTCGTCGTCGAGTTGGAGGAAGTGGCATGAGTGACGTCGTGATCGTGGGCGGGGCCAGGACCCCGCAGGGCCGCCTTCTGGGGGGCCTCGCGAGCCTGACGGCCGTGGAGTTGGGGACGGTGGCGGTGCGCGCCGCCGTCGAACGCTCGGGGATCCCCCCTGGGGAGGTCGAGGGCGTGGTCCTGGGCCAGGTGCTGCAGGCCGGCTGCGGGCAGAACCCCGCCAAGCAGGTCGCGGTGGCCGCCGGGCTGGGCATGGACGTGTGGGCCGAGACCATCAACAAGGTGTGCCTCTCCGGGCTCGTCGCGGTCACGCACGGCGCGCGTGCGATCCGGGCCGGCGATGCGGAGGTGCTGGTCGTCGGCGGTATGGAGTCGATGACGAACGCGCCGCACATCGCGCGCGTGCGCGGCGGGATCAAGTACGGGCCGGGGCAGCTGGAGGACGTGATGGCCGTCGACGGGCTCGACGACGCCGCCTCCCACCAGTCGATGGGCCTGCTCAGCGAGGGCGGCAACGTCGAGCGGAAGCTCACGCGCCAGCAGCAGGACGAGGTGGCGGCCGCGTCGCACACCCGGGCCGCCGAGGCGCAGGCCTCGGGTGTCTTCGACGACGAGATCGTGCCGGTGGAGATCCCGCAGCGGCGCGGCGAGCCGGTCGTCGTCGACGCGGACGAGGGCGTACGCCCGGACACGACCGCGGAGTCGCTCGGACGGCTGCGCCCGGCGTTCACCAAGGACGGCACCATCACCGCGGGCAACTCGTCGCAGATCAGCGACGGCGCCGCGGCCCTGGTCATCACCACCCGCGACTACGCGGAGCGCCACGGGCTCGAGGTCTGGGCCGTCGTGGGTGCCGCCGGCCAGGTGGCAGGCCCGGATACGCAGCTGCACGAGCAGCCGGCGCGCGCGATCGAGGCCGCGCTCGCCCGGGGCGGCTGGGCGCTGGAGGATCTGGACTTCGTCGAGGTCAACGAGGCCTTCGCAGCGGTGGCGGTGGCCACCGCGGACGCGCTCGGCTACCCCTTCGAGCAGACCAACATCCACGGCGGCGCCGTGGCACTCGGACACCCGATCGGCGCCTCCGGCGCGCGCCTCGCCCTGCACGCGGCCATGGAGCTGCGCCGTCGGGGCACCGGCCGGGCCGCGGTCGCGCTCTGCGGCGGCGGAGGCCAGGGCGAAGGACTGCTGCTCAGCCGCTGAGAACGGGGAGGGAAGTGGGCGTTATATCCCCGCGAACGCCTTCTGGGCCTTAAAAACAGGGTCCGGGACCGTTCAGGGGGATATAACGCCCAAGTTCGAAGCGGTAGGCTGAACGGGTGCTGACTCCCGATGGCAAACTCACGCTCGATCTGGACCCCACCGATCGCGCCCCGCAGGACGAGTGCGGGGTATTCGGCGTGTGGGCACCCGACGAGGACGTCGCCCAGCTGACCTACTTCGGCCTCTTCGCGCTTCAGCACCGCGGTCAGGAGTCCGCCGGCATGGCAGTGTCGACGGGCCAGCGGATCATGGTGTTCAAGGACATGGGGCTTGAGGCGCAGGTCTTCGACGAATCCACGTTGCAGTCGCTGCCCGGCAACATGGCCATCGGCCACACCCGGTATGCGACGACGGGCGCGTCCGTCTGGCAGAACACGCAGCCCACGTTCCGTTCGTTCGAGGACGGCACGGGGCTCGCGCTCGCGCAGAACGGCAACATCACCAACACCGGCGAGTTGGAGGCGTGGCTCGCCGAGCGGGCCCCGCAGGTCAAGGTGCCCTCGAAGAAGAGCCTCGACTCCACGAGCGACACGGCGCTGGTGAGCGCGCTCATGGCGTCGTTCGGCGACCTCAGCCTCGAGGAGGTCTCGCTCGAGGTGCTGCCGCGGCTCACGGGCGCCTTCTCGTTCGTGTACATGACCGAGACGACGCTGTACGCCGCCCGCGACCCACAGGGCTTCCGCCCGCTGGTGCTCGGCCGGCTGCAGTCCGGCTGGGTGGTGGCCTCCGAGACGGCCGCGCTGGACATCGTCGGCGCCAGCTTCGTCCGCGAGATCGAGCCGGGGGAGTTCATCGCCATCGACGGCGCGGGCCTCCGAACGCACCGCTTCGCGGAGGCTGCGCCGAAGGGCTGCATCTTCGAGTACGTCTACCTCGCCCGCCCCGACACCCGCATCGCCGGCCGCAACATCTACTCCACGCGCATCGACATCGGCCGCCAGCTCGCCCGCGAACACCCGGCCGAGGCCGACCTCGTCATCCCGACGCCCGACTCCGGCACCCCGTCGGCCATCGGGTACGCGAAGGAGTCCGGCATCGAGTTCGGCATGGGGCTGGTGAAGAACGCCTACGTCGGGCGTACGTTCATCGAGCCGTCCCAGACGATCCGCCAGCTGGGCATCCGGCTGAAGCTCAACCCGCTGCGGTCGGTGATCGAGGGCAAGCGTCTGGTCGTCGTCGACGATTCCATCGTCCGCGGCAACACGCAGCGCGCGCTGGTGCGGATGCTGCGCGAAGCCGGGGCCAAGGAGGTGCACGTGCGCATCGCCTCGCCGCCGGTGGAATGGCCGTGCTTCTACGGCATCGACTTCGCCACCCGCGCCGAGCTGATCGCGCCCGGGCTGAGCGTGGACGACATCTGCCGCTCCATCGGCGCCGACTCGCTCGGGTTCGTCTCGCTCGACGGCGTCACCGAGGCGACGACGTTGCCCGCGGACAGGCTGTGCCGCGCCTGCTTCACCGGCAAGTACCCCGTCCCGATCCCGCCCGAACAGGCGAAGCTACTCCACCTGGAACCCGAGGAGGACCAGTGACCAACGCGTACGCACGCGCCGGCGTCGACATCGAGGCCGGAGACCGCGCCGTCGAACTCATGAAGACGTCGGTGGCGAAGACCCGGCGCCCCGAGGTGCTCGGCGGCCTCGGCGGCTTCGCCGGCTTCTTCGACGCCAGCGCGTTCAAGCAGATGGAGCACCCGGTGCTGGTCTCCGCCACCGACGGCGTGGGCACCAAGGTCGCGATCGCGCAGGCCATGGACAAGCACGACACGATCGGCTTCGACCTCCTCGGCATGCTCGTGGACGACCTAGTCGTCACCGGCGCGGAGCCGCTGTTCGTCACCGACTACATCGCCTGCGGGAAGGTGGTGCCCGAGCGGATCGCCTCGATCGTCGCGGGCATCGCCGCGGCCTGCGTCGAAGCCGGCGTGGCCCTGGTCGGCGGCGAGACCGCCGAACACCCCGGCCTGCTGGGGGAGGACGAGTACGA
>JAAYZP010000439.1 GCA_012514785.1 Propionibacterium sp.
CGCTGCCACCTCGGCGAGGTGGTCCGCGTCGGCTTGGAACACCTCGTCGCGCGGATAGGACTCCAGCACGCTGCGCAGGTCCCGGGCGGAGTGCGTCTCCGTGGCGAAGCCGCTGAGCTCCAGGACGCGGTCGAGCTTGGTCCGCACCACCGGGATGTCGCTCAACGGGGCGTGCGTGGCCAACGACGTGAACAGCCCCAGGAACCGGTGCTCGCCGACCACGACGCCGTCGTCGTCGAAGATCTTGATGCCGATGTAGTCGAGGTACGAGGCCCGGTGCACGGTGGAGCGGGTGTTCGCCTTCGAGACGATGAGCACCCGGGGCTCGCGGGCCTTCTCCCCGATGACCCCGGACAGCCGCCGCGTCCTCGTGCCGCCCTCCCTCCGGAGCAGCCCCAGGCCGGTGTCGGGGACCTGCGTCAGGAGGCCCCCGCCCGGCTCGTCGATGAACGAGTACTGGCGGTAGCCGAGGAAGAGGAAGTTGTCGTCGACGAGCCACCGCAGCAGGTCGGCGGCCTCCTGCCGTTCCGTGGAGGACACCATCTCCGGCCCGACGTCCAGCGCGGCGGCGATCGTCGTCGCGCGGTCGGTCATCGGCTCCCAGTCCGTGACCGCGGCCGCGACGTCGGCGAGCACCTTCTCCAGCCGTTCGACGAGCCGCTGCTCCGCGGCCTCGTCGGCGAGCCGCTCCACCTCGAGGTGCACCCAGGACTCGGTCGTCCCGGTGTCGTCGAGGCCGGTGATCCGGCCGTCGCTGTCCCGCGACACGCGGGGCTGCGGGTGGATGAGGAGCCGTACCTCGAGGCCCTGCCGTCCGACTGCCGCCAGGATCGAGTCGACGGTGAACGCCCGGTTGTCCGTGACCACCTGGACCACGGTGTTGCCCGTCGCCCAGCCGTGGGTCTCCACCGTCGGCGCGAAGCAGCGCACGAGGCTCTCCCCCGGTCGGCGCTGCTCGGCGAGCGCCCGGTGGCTGAGGACGATGCCGCGCAGGTCCTCCGGTTGGCGCTGCATCAGGTCGTCGGAGTCGACGCGGCTGTAGTAGAAGGCGAAGAATTCGGCGCTGACCCGATCGGTCGCGGCCAGCCCGTCGGCGGCCTCGTCGAGGAGTGCGTGGCGGTGCTCTTCACGGACGCTCGTCATTGGTCATCCCTCGTGGTGGCCGGGCCCGGACCCGACCTCGGTTACATCTGTGGCCAGAGTAGTCCGTGGGTTGCCGACGCGGGCGCGCTGCGACTTACGAGCCGGTGGGCAGGGGCCCGGTTCCACGTCGCGGTTCGCGATGGCGGGACCTCGAGAATCGCCCCTTTTCTGGCTCTTCACAAACGAGGGTGTAATTGAGGTCTGAAGCCGCCGGCTTCGAGGAGACTTCGGGCGACGTAGTGAGTGAGGTTCCGGAAGCCCAACGCGATCCCGCGGAGGTGCTCTAGCCGACCGTTGATGGCCTCGGTAGGGCCGTTACTGGTGCCGGGGTGATCGAAGAACGCGAGGATGTCGGCGGCTCGACGTTGCAGAGTTGTGCCGAGTCGGGTGAGCTCCACGAGTTCGGGCGGTACTCCGGCGGAGACCGCGTCGATGACGCGTTCGGCGAGCCAGCGCCCCAGCTGTTTATCTTCCTGGCGGTAGGCCAGCACGAGGCGTTGGTAGATGCTCCAAGTCGCGTAGACGGGGTCATGATCGTCGTCGGCGAACAGGGCTTCCAAGCGTGCGACCTGACGGTCCTGGAGTAAGTCGACGCCGGTGAGCAACGTTCGACGAGCTTTGTAGAGCGGGTCGTGGCTGCGGCCTCGATGCCCGCAGGTGGCTTGCTGGATCCGTTGCCGGCACCGGGTGAGCGCGTCACCGGCGAGTTGGACGACATGGAAGGGATCCATCACCGCCGTGGCATGGTCGAGTTCCTCCGCCGCAGCCGATTTATACCCCGTGAAACCGTCCATTGCGACCACCTCAACGCTCTGGCGCCAGGCGGCAGGGCGGGCTTGGAGCCAGGTCTGGAAGGCCTGTTTCGACCGCCCCTGGACCATGTCGAGCAGCCGCGCCGGCCCGGTGCCGTCCCTAGTGGGGGTGAGGTCGATGATCACCGTGACGTACTTCTCGCCCTTGCGGGTGTGTCGCCAGCAATGTTCGTCCACGCCTATCACCTCGACGCCGTCGAACCGTGCCGGATCGCTGATCAGGACACGCTGGCCCTCGGCCAGCACGGCGTCGTTGGCGGTGTTCCACGCCACGGCGAGTCCTTCAGCGATCCGGGACATCGATAGGTGCTGGATCACGATCCCTTCGAGGCCCCAACGCAACGCCGCCCGAGACAGTTTCGATCGCGGCTCGGCCGCGAGGGTGGTGTCTTGGCGCCACACCTTCCCGCACTCGATGCAACGCCAGCGACGCACCCTCACCTGGAGGATCGTCGGTCGCCACCCCAACGGAACATGGGAGAGCCTGCGCACCACGCTGCCGCGTGGGATGCCTTGGCCGCCGCAGTCGTGGCACCAGTCATCAGGCTCGCTCACCCGACAGGCGAGGACCGCACGTTCAGGCTCGATCCGTTGCCCGGTCACTTCCAAACCAAGGCCATCCAGGCGGCAGAAACTCGTCAGATCAGGAGCAGTGAAGGTAACGTCAGACATGGTCGAGGTCTTCCAGACGGGGCGTGTGAGAACTCCCATCTTCGGAGGGCCTCGACCCCTTCAGCCAGCCGCCACGCCGAACCCCTGCACGCCGCTACCTACACCCTCGTTTGTGAAGAGCCGCATTGTCGAGCGTAGTCGACCGGTGCGAGGTAGCCGAGTGATGAGTGCCGACGGCGGTGGTTGTATTCGGTCTTCCAATCGCCGATCACGACTCGGGCGTGC
>JAAYZP010000440.1 GCA_012514785.1 Propionibacterium sp.
CGGAGAGGTCGAAGTCGTAGCGGACGAGCAGAAACGCCAGCATCGCCAGCACCCACGCCAGAGCGTCCCAAGCGATGAGGACGATGCGGCGCACGAACACCGGGAGCCGGTACACCGTCGCGCTCAGCGCGTTGCCGCCCCGCGGTTCGTGTGCCTCCGGGGCACTCGTATTGCCATCCACGCACCCAACCTAATGCTGAATGCGGACAAATTGCGAAACATCGGGGCACGACACGGCAACCGGGCGCGTAAGTAGCAGCCGGGCCCATCGCTGCATTCAGTCCGGGTTCCATCCTGCGGGTAGTCTGGGCGAACGCAAGGCTGGCAGCCCGAATCCACCCGCGTACTCACCCATCCCGGGTGCCGCCGCTGGCGCCGTCAGACCGGCTCGAACTGCGATTTCGCACGCTTGGCGCTGTGGGCTACGATGTGCAGGTTGCCTTGGGTCTGTGCCCTCATCCGTGGGGGGACCTTTCCCGGGACAACGCATAGGGCCTCCACTCTCTCGAGCTTGGGGGCTGCCTCCTGGCAACATCCAGGGGGGCCGTTTCTAGTTTCGCAAGGCCTCTTCCTAAGGAACCAGCGAGACAAGGAGAAGAAATGATCCAGCAGGAGTCGCGGTTGAAGATCGCCGACAACACTGGTGCGAAGGAAATCCTCTGCATTCGTGTTCTCGGTGGCTCCGGCCGTCGCTACGCCAACCTCGGCGACACTATCGTCGCCACCGTCAAGGACGCGATCCCTGGCGGCACTGTCAAGAAGGGCGAGATCGTCAAGGCGGTCATCGTTCGCCAGCGGAAGGAACGTCGTCGCAGCGACGGCTCCTACATCAAGTTCGACGAGAACGCCGCTGTCCTCCTCAACCCCAACGGCGAACCGCGCGGCACCCGAATCTTCGGCCCCGTCGCCCGTGAACTCCGTGAGAAGAAGTACATGCGCATCGTCTCGCTCGCACCGGAGGTGATCTGACATGGCACTCCATGTGAAGAAGGGTGACCGCGTCAAGGTCATCGCAGGCAAGGACAAGGGCGCGATCGGCGAGATCATCGCCGTCTACCCCGAGGACGAGCGCGTGCTCGTGCAGGGCGTCAACGTCGTCCAGCGTCACCGTCGCGAGGAGCAGACCCCGCACGGCCGCAAGATCGAGGGCGGCGTCATCACGTCCGAGGCCCCGATCCACGCGTCCAACGTGCAGCACGTCGTGACCGTCGATGGTAAGGACGTCGTCACCCGCGTCGGCTACAAGCGCGTCGAGATCGACAAGAAGCGCCCCGACGGCACCGAGTACAAGGCCCAGCGTTCCGTTCGTATCGCCCGGAAGACGGGGGAGGAGATCTGATGACTGAGACCATCACCCGCGCCATCCCGCGCCTGAAGCAGAAGTACCGCGACGAGATCGTGCCGGCCCTCCAGGAGGAGTTCCAGTACGAGAACGTCATGCAGATCCCCGGACTCGCCAAGATCGTCGTCAACATGGGCGTCGGCGAGGCGGCCCGCGACTCGAAGATCATCGACGGCGCCATCCGCGACCTGACGCAGATCACCGGCCAGAAGCCGGCGGTAACGAAGGCCCGCAAGTCCATCGCCCAGTTCAAGCTGCGTGAGGGCCAGCCGATCGGCGCGCACGTCACGCTGCGCGGCAACCGCATGTGGGAATTCGCCGACCGTCTCCTGACGCTCGCGCTGCCCCGTATCCGCGACTTCCGTGGCCTGAACGGCCGCCAGTTCGACGGCAACGGCAACTACACCTTCGGTCTCAACGAGCAGGTCATGTTCCTGGAGATCGACCCCGACAAGATCGACCGCACCCGCGGCATGGACATCACGTTCGTGACCACGGCGAAGGACGACGTCGAGGGCCGGGCCCTGCTGAAGCACCTGGGCTTCCCGTTCAAGGCCCAGGACGACCCCAAGAAGCCGAGGGCCAAGCGCGGCCCGGCTTACTACGCCAAGAAGAAGAAGTGAGGCTGACGTATGGCTAAGACCGCTCTCAGGGTGAAGGCAGCACGCAAGCCCAAGTTTGCCGTGCGCGCGTACACCCGTTGCCAGAAGTGTGGCCGCCCCCAGTCGGTGTACCGCAAGTTCGGGCTCTGCCGCGTATGTCTGCGCGACATGGCCCACGCCGGTGAACTGCCGGGCGTCGTCAAGTCGTCCTGGTGATCTCGAACAAGAATCCATTTGACGCGACAGGTCCGGCACAGGAAACCAGCGCGAGAAAGAGGCAGAAGTCATGACAATGACTGACCCCATCGCAGACATGCTCACGCGTCTGCGCAACGCCAACTCGGCGTACTTGGAGACGGC
>JAAYZP010000441.1 GCA_012514785.1 Propionibacterium sp.
CCCGGGCTCGTGGTGCTCGCCGGATCCGTGACGAGGGCCGGCGGGGCGTGGCGCGCGGCGTTGGACGGCGGCGTCGCGGAATCCGCGATGGGCATCGTCGCGGACACCCCGATCAGGGTGGCAGAACTCAGTAATGCAGCGCTGGTCGGCGTTGCCGCGTGGGCACCTCAGGAAGGGTCAAGATGAATCTGTTGGAATCGCTGAAGGGGCAGCTGATCGTCTCGTGCCAGGCGTACCCGGGGGAGCCGATGCGCCACGCGGAGACGATGGCGCAGGTAGCCGAGGCCGTCGTCGAGGGCGGCGCCAAGGCAATCCGGCTGCAGGGCCTGGAGGACATCCGCACCGCCCGCCCGCGCATCCAGGTGCCGATCATCGGCATCGTGAAGGAGGGCAAGGAGGGCGTGTTCATCACGCCGACGCTGGAGCTGGCGCGCGCCGTCGCGGACGCCGGTGCGGAGATCGTCGCCCTCGACGCCACCACCCGCCCCCGCCCCGACGGCCGCACACTGAAGGAGACCGTCGACGGGCTCCGCCGCACCCATGCGCACGTGGTCGTGATGGCCGACTGCGACTCCTTGGACAGCGTGCGCCACGCGGTCGACGCCGGCTGCGACATCCTGGGCACCACACTGGCCGGCTACACGGAGCTGCGCCCGAAGTTCCCCGGCCCGGACCTCGAGCTGCTGACCCAGATCGCGGCCGAGTTCCCGGAGCACTTCGTCGTGGCCGAGGGGCGCGTGCACACGCTCGACCACGCCCGCGCAGCGATGGAAGCGGGGGCCGATGCCGTCGTCGTCGGCACCGCGATCACCCACCCCACGTCGATCACCCGCTGGTTCGCGGGCGCCATCGCGCCGCAGGACTGAGCCCCGGCGGAGGTCCTGAAACGCCCAACCGGCGAAAACGGCCACATAGCCCCGTATGGAGGGGTATGTGGCCGTTTTCGCCGGTCGAAAATTCGGAGGATGCGGTTCGGGGGCTCGCCCTAGCTCTTGGCCTGCTTCGCGGCGCCCTGCAGGTTGCGGATCAGCGGCGCGAAGTGCGCGTGGACGGCGTCGCGGTAGGCATCGACGTCGCCCTGCTCGGCGGCGAGCAGCATGTCGCGGTGCGCCTTGGCCGTGTCCTGGACGTCGACGGGCGTGGGGACGCCGAGCCGCGGCGCCGTGAGCGTATGCACGTCCCAGAAGGCCTCGGTGAGCTGCCGGAACATCTGGTTGGTGACCGGCTTCAGCAGCTTGCTGTGGAAGAAGCGGTCCTGCTCGGGGAAGCCCTTGCCCTGCTCGGAGAGGCGCTCCATCTGGTCCACGGCGTCGTGCAGCTCCGGGCTCTCACGCCCCTTCCAGGCGTCCACGACGCTGCCCGCGAACGCGAGGTCCAGGGACTGGCGCACCTCGACCACCTCCAGCAGCGAGCGGAAGTCGTCGCCGGGGTTGAGCATGCCGCGGAACACGAGCGACTCCACCATCGGGTGCATGGAGACCTGGCCCACGAACATGCCGTGGCCGTGGCGGACCTCGACGATGTCCAGCGCCATCAGCGTGCGCACGGCCTCGCGCACGGAGGACCGGGAGACGCCGAGGCCCTCGCACATCTGCGACTCGGTGGGCAGGGGGTCGCCCGGCTGCAGGTTGGATTGGATGATGTAGTCCTTGATGGCAGTCATCGTGGAGACTGCCTGGCTCGCCGGTTTCGCCAGCGTCGCCATGGGCGTTTGCTTCAGTTTCATCGAACACGTCCTCGGGTCCAGGTAAGCGTAGCCAAATCGTTACCTTGACATTACTTACAGGTGTTTCACTCCGTTAATCACAATGCTACACTTCCAACAACCTACGTCAGACATAGGACGTCAGACAATCAGGAGAATTCAAAGATGAACGTATCGTCACTCGACCGCCGGAAGTTCTTCAAGCTCTCGGGCGCGGTTGCCGGTGCTGCTGGCATCGCAGCCACGCTGTCCGCTTGTGGCAACGGCGATGAAGGCACCCCTTCCCCGACGGCAGACGGCACCACCGACGGTGGCGGCGAAGCCCCCGCGGCGGCCGACACGAAGATCACCGCCGGCATCTCCTACGAGCTGGGCACCAACGGCTACGACCCGATGAGCACCTCGGGTGCGCTGACCGTCGCCGCCAACTGGCACACCCTCGAGGGCCTCACCGAGCTGGACCCCGCCACCCGCGAGGTCTACGCCGCGCTGGGCACCGACCTGCCGACCGAGGTCGACGAGACCACCTACGAGGTCACGCTGCGTGACGGTGCGGTCTTCCACAACGGCGACGCCGTCACCACCGACGACGTCGTCTTCTCGTTCGATCGCGTCCTCGATCCGAACAACAACTCGCTCTACGCGGGCTTCCTCACCTTCCTCGACACCGTCGAGAAGAAGGACGAGACCACGGTCGTCTTCAACCTGAAGCACCCCTTCTCGCTGGTCGCCGAGCGTCTCTCCGTCGTCAAGGTCGTCCCGCAGGCCGCCGCCAGCGCCGACGCCGCCGCCTTCGACATGAACCCGATCGGCACCGGCCCCTACGTCATGACCGACAACGGTGCCGCCACACAGAAGGTCATGTTCGAGCGCTTCGACGACTACACCGGCCCCCGCCCCGCGCTGGCCGCCTCGATGGAATGGCAGATCCTGCCCGACAACACCACCCGCACCAACGCGCTGACCTCGGACGCCGTGCAGGCGATCGACGCCGTCGCGGCATCGGACCTGGCGTCCTTCCAGGACCCGAAGTCGGTGGCGGCCGTCCAGGGCTTCGGTCTGATCTTCATCATGTTCAACAGTGCCTCCGAGGCGATGGGCGACAAGCTCAACCGCCAGGCGATCATGCACTCGCTCGACTACGAGCGCATCTGCGCGCAGGGCATGGCCAACCTGGCCGCGCCGTCGCAGAGCTTCCTCCACGAGGAGCACGCAGCGTTCAAGCCGGCCGCGACGCAGTACACCTACGACCCGGAGAAGGCCAAGGAGATCATCGCGCAGACCGGCCTGACCCGCACGCGCCTCCTCTGCTCGGACCACGGCTGGTTCGCCGCCGTGCGCCCGATCATCAAGGAGAACGTCGAGGCCCTCGGCATCGAGGTCGTGTTCGAGGAGAAGCAGTCCTCCGACGTGTACTCGACGATCGATGGCAACCCGGACTCGTTCGACATCGTGGTGGCCCCCGGCGACCCGTCGGTGTTCGGTGACGACGCCGACCTCCTGATGCGCTGGTGGTACGCCAACGAGGTGTGGACCGAGCAGCGCATGAACTGGGCGGGCACCGACGCGCACGCGCAGGTCCAGGAGCTCCTCGAGCGCGGTCAGACCGTGACCGGCGACGAGCAGCTGGCCGTGTGGCACGAGGCGATCGACATCATCGCCGACGACATGCCGCTCTACCCGCTACTCCACCGCAAGACGCCGACGGCGTATGACTCGGAGACGCTGGAGAACTTCAAGCCCATCTCGCTGACGGGCCTGTCGTTCCAGAACGTCGGAAGCACCCTGGAAGCCTGAGTTTCCGGCCGATGAGAGAAGGGGTGGGATAGCCCTGGGCTGCCCACCCCTTCTCTTATGGCACCTGATAACATCAGACATCAGACAACGCCGCTGGTGCGGCACACGCGAGACTCAACCCACCGTCTGATCGACGGATCGACCTGAAGCAAAGGAGCATACCCAGTGTCGAAGCTTCTCAACCTCATCGGCAGGCGCCTCCTCGCCCTGCCGCTGATGGTGTTGGGCGTGACGCTGTTGGTCTTCCTCGTGATGTCCCTGTCCAACGCTGACCCGGCGCGGCTCGCGCTCGGCGAGTCGGCGTCGCCAGAGGCACTGGAGGCCTACCGCCAAGCCCACAACCTCGACGACCCCCTGCTGCAGCGCTACTGGGACTACCTGGTGGGCCTCGTCCAGGGCGACCTCGGCCAGACGTTCACCGGCGTCGAGATCTCCCAGATGGTGGCCAGCGCCTTCCCCATCACCCTGCAGCTCGTGTTCATCGGCATCGGTATCGCCGCCGTCCTCGCGACGATCCTCGGCGTCATCGCGGCACTCTTCCGCGACCGCTGGCCCGACCAGGTGATCCGCGTCATCTCCATCATCTTCCTCGCGACGCCGTCGTTCTGGCTCGCGCTGCTCATGATCCAGTGGTGGGGTGACATCCCGGGCGGCGCCGGCGCGTTCTCCGCCGTCATCACCAACTGGGTGAGCGTCTTCGACGATCCGGCCACCTACTTCCGCCAGGCCACGCTGCCGATCATCGCCATCGTCGTGCCGGCCGCCGGCTCGCTGACCCGCGTCGTGCGCACCTCCATGGTGGAGGAGCTCGACAAGGACTACGTCCGCACCGCGATCGGCGCCGGCATCCCGAAGGGCACCGTCGTCGCCCGCAACGTGCTGCGTAACGCGCTCATCACCCCGATCACCGTGCTCGGCCTGCGTATCGGCTACGGCATGGGCGGTGCCGTCGTGATCGAGATGATCTTCAACATCCAGGGCATGGGCCAGCTCATCTTCCAGGGCATCACGCGCAACGACGTCAACATCGTCCAGGGCGTGTCGATCACCATCGCGCTGGCATTCATCATCATCAACATCGTGGTTGACATGCTCTACGTGCTCGTCAACCCGAGGATCAGGAGCGTGTGATGCTCAGCCGCACCCACTTGAAGAAGATGCAGGACCCGAAGCTGCGGTTCCAGGGCTGGAAGGCGTTGTCGCTCGGCTCCAAGATCTCCGTCATCGTCCTGCTGCTGATCGTGCTCATCGGCGTGTTCGCCAGCGTGTTCGCGCCCTACAGCCCCAACACCACAGGCCTCGGCGACGGCGTGCGCATCGTCTACATCGAGGGCGTCGGCGAGCAGGAGGTCATCGACAACTCCGTGCCGCCCAACAGCGAACAGCTCATGGGCACCGACGGGTCCGGCCGCGACGTGCTCTCGCGCATCATGTACGGCGCGCAGGTCTCGATGCTCGTGGGCCTCTCGGCCACCGGCATCGCGCTGGTGATCGCCGCCATCCTCGGCTCGATCGCCGCGACGGCGCGCAAGACCGTCTCCGAGGTGCTGATGCGCGCGCTCGACATCCTCATGTCGTTCCCCGCCATCGCGCTCGCCGCCGTCCTGGTGCTCGCGCTCTCCACCCGACTGCCGATGCTGCCGGTGATCATCTCGTCGATCGCCATCATCTACGTGCCCCAGCTCACCCGCGTGGTGCGCGCCAACGTGCTCTCCCAGATGGGCGAGGACTACGTCGCGGCCTCCAAGGTGATGGGCGCGAAGACGTGGTGGATCCTCATCAAGCACGTCGCACGCAACTGCATCGCCCCGATCATGGTGTTCGCGACGGTGCTCGTCGCGGACGCGATCGTGTTCGAGGCGTCGCTGTCGTTCATCGGCGCCGGCATCAAGTCGGTCAACACGCCCACCTGGGGCAACATGCTCTCCGAGGGCAAGGAGCTCCTCCTCTCGGGCCACTGGTGGGTGACGTTCTTCCCCGGCCTGATGATCCTCATCACCACGCTCTGCCTGAACGTCCTCTCCGAGGGCCTCACGGACGCGATGGCGTCGCCGCAGGTGAAGAAGAAGGTCGACGTCGCGGCCGACGAGGAGCGCGCCGACGGCGAGGCCGTGGGCCCCCTGTCCAAGCTGGTCCGCCCGGCCGAGGCCGACGTGCCGCTGGCCACGCGGCTCGAGCAGCTCGCGATCGCGGACGCCGAGCGCACCGACCGCCTCGTCTACACAGGTGAGGGGGCGCCGATCCTGGAGGTCAAGAACTTCTCCATCCGCTTCCCCGATGCCCACGGCGACGTGGCCGTCGTCGACAACGTCTCCTTCTCCGTCCGCCCCGGCGAGACGATGGGGCTCGTCGGCGAGTCCGGCTGCGGCAAGTCGATCACCTCGATGGCGATCATGGGCCTGCTGCCGAAGTCGGCGGAGCTCTCGGGCGAGATCCTCTACCAGGGCCGCGACGTGCTGAAGATGACCCCGCAGGAACACAACGCCCTGCGCGGCCACGAGATGGCGATGATCTACCAGGATGCCCTCTCCAGCCTGAACCCGTCGATGCTGGTGCGCTCGCAGCTCGCGCAGCTCACCAAGCGCGGCGGTACCCGCTCGGCGGAGGACCTGCTCGAGCTCGTCGGCCTCGACCCGGTGCGCACGCTGAAGAGCTACCCGCACGAGCTCTCGGGCGGGCAGCGCCAGCGCGTGCTGATCGCCATGGCGCTCACCCGCGACCCGAGCCTCGTGATCGCCGACGAGCCCACCACCGCGCTCGACGTGACCGTGCAGAAGCAGGTCGTTGACCTGCTCAACGAGCTCCGCGAGGAGCTCGGGTTCGCGATGGTGTTCGTCAGCCACGACCTGGCGCTCGTCGCGAAGCTCGCGCACCGCATCACGGTGATGTATGCGGGCCAGGTGGTGGAGCAGGCGCCGACGCGGCAGCTGCTGGCCAACCCGACCCACGAGTACACCCGCGGCCTGCTCGGCGCGGTGCTGTCCATCGAGTCGGGCGCAAAGCGACTCCACCAGGTGCGCGGCACGGTGCCGTCGCCGAGGGAGTTCGTCGTCGGCGACCGGTTCGCGCCCCGCTCGGAGCACCCCGACGTCGGCCTCGACAGCCGCCCGGTGCTCAAGCCCGTGAACGGCAACGAGGACCACCTCTTCGCCATCACGCCTGAACTCGAAGCCGTTCTCGCCAAGGAGGGTGCGAAGTGAGCACATGGGATCCGGCCGAGCCGGTCATCGAACTGCAGAACATCCACGTCATCCACAAGTCGCGCACGGGCACGATGTTCAAGCGCGACACCGTGCACGCGGTCAACGACGTCAGCCTCCAGGTCCGCAAAGGCCACACCCTGGGCATCGTCGGCGAGTCGGGCTGCGGCAAGTCGACGACGGCGCGGGTCATGGTGGGGCTCCAGGAGGCCACCAGCGGCACGGTCCTGTTCAAGGGCAAGCCGGTCGCCCGCGGCGCGAAGGCGCAGAAGGAGATGGGCATGTCCGTCTCCATGGTCTTCCAGGACGCCTCGACCGCGCTCAACCCGCGCATGATCGTCCGCGACACCCTGCTCGACCCGCTGAACGTGCACGGCATCGGCTCGCCGAAGGACCGGCTGGACAAGGTCAAGGACCTGCTGGCCGTCGTCGGTCTGCCGCTCAGCGCGCTCGACGTGCTGCCCCGGCAGATCTCCGGCGGGCAGCGCCAGCGCGTGGCGATCGCCCGCTCGCTGGCGCTGGGGCCGGACATCATCGTCGCCGACGAGCCGACGTCGGCCCTCGACGTCTCGGTCCGCGCGCAGGTGCTGAACCTGCTCCAGGACCTCAAGGCGGCGCTCGGGCTGGGCCTCGTGTTCATCTCGCACGACATCAACACCGTGCGCTACATCTCCGACACGATCGCGGTGATGAACGCCGGGAAGATCGTGGAGCAGAACACCACCGCCGAGATCTTCGACAACCCACAGAACGACTACACCCGCACGCTGCTCGACTCCGTGCCTTCGCTCATCTAACACCCCCATCGGAAGGATTTTCATGGCTCAATTCACCGGCATCATCCCCCCGGTCGTCACCCCGCTCACGCCCGAGGGCGAGATCGACTTCGAGGGCCTCGACGACGTCGTGGAACACCTCGTGGCCGGCGGCGTCAACGGCCTGTTCGTCATGGGCTCCACCGGCGAGGTGGCGTACTGGACCAACGACCAGCGCGTGGCGATCCTGGAGCGCATCGTCGCCAAGAATGCCGGCCGCGTGCCGGTCATCGGCGGCGCGATCGAGACCACCTCGGCCCGCGTCATCGAGCAGGCGCAGGCCATGCAGGCGGCCGGCGCCGACGCGATCGTCACCACCTGCCCGTTCTACGCCATCAACGACCAGCAGGAGATCGCCGACCACTTCCGCGCGGTCGCGGCTGCGATCGACGTGCCCCTGTTCGCCTATGACGTGCCCGTGCGCCTGAACGGCGTGAAGCTGGACCACCAGATGCTGGTGCAGCTGGGCAAGGAAGGGGTCATCGTCGGCGTGAAGGACTCCTCCGGCGACGACGTCGGTTTCCGCCGCCTGGTGGCCGCCAACGCCGCGGCCGGCTCCCCGCTGGTGCTGCTGACGGGCCACGAGTGCGTCGTCGACGGCATGCTCCTGCTGGGCGCCGACGGTGTGGTGCCTGGCTACGCCAACGTCGACCCCGTCCGCTACCGGGACCTGTGGCGGGCGTCGCAGGACCGCGACTGGGAGAAGGCGCGCGAGATCCAGGACGAGATCTGCGCCGGCTTCGAGATCGTCTTCGTCCCCAAGGGTCGCTCGGGCGACGCCGCTGGGGTGGGGGCCTTCAAGACGGCCATGCAGGCGTTGGGTATCATTAGGTCCAACCAGATGGCTTTCCCCGTGCAGGCGCTCGGGGGAGAGGTCAGCGACAAGATCGGCACGATCGTCGCGGAGGTTATTCGCGCCTGACTTTCCAACCGGCTGCCGCCGCGACCTTCGCATCTGCGGTTCGCGGCGAAGCTGGTTTTTGGGGCCTCGTAGGCGGCAGGTGGGCGTTTTATCCCCCTGAAGCCGACGGCAATCGATTACTGCTGGTCGAGATCGCGTTCAGGGGGATAAAACGCCCACATCCTCAGCGGAGGATGCCGAAGCGACGCAGCAGCTTGCGGCCCGCCGCGGAGTCGCTGGCCTGCAGCGCCAGCAGCTGCGCGTAGATGCCGTTCGTCTGGGCCAGTTCCTCGGGGCTGCCCACCTCGTCGATCCGGCCCCCGCGCAGCGTGACGATGCGGTCGACGGCGGAGATCGTCGAGAGCCGATGGGCGATGATCAGCGACGTGCGCTCCGCCATCAACTCCTCGAGGCCCTCCTGCACCAGCCGCTCGGATTTCGTGTCCAGCGCGGAGGTGGCCTCGTCGAGGATGAGGATCGGGGCGTTCTTCAGCATCGCGCGCGCGACGGAGATGCGCTGCTTCTGCCCTCCCGAGAGCTTCACCCCGCGCTCGCCGATCTCCGTGTCGAAGCCGTCGGGCAGGCGCTGGATGAAGCCGAGTGCGTTGGCGCGGCGGGCCGCCTCCTCGAGGGCGTCGTCGTCGGCGGCCGGATCGCCGTAGAGGAGGTTCTCGCGGATCGTGCCGGAGAACAGGCTGGCGTCCTGGAACACGACGCCCACCTGGCGGCGCAGCGCCTTCGTCGGCACGTCCACCACCGATTGCCCGCGCACGCGCACCTCGCCGGAGGTGGGTTCGTAGAGCTTCAGCACGAGGTTGACCAGCGTCGTCTTGCCCCCGCCCGACTCGCCGACGAACGCGATCCGCTCGCCGCGGCGAATGGTGAGGTCGATGTCGTGCAGGACGAGCTTGTCGCCGGCGTAGCCGAAGTCGACGTCGTCGAACTCGATGACCGGGTCCTCGTCGCTCCAGTCGACGGCGGGCCCGTCGGCCAGCGCGACCGGGTTCAGCGGCTCGTCGGTCTCGTCCATGACGCGGAAGTACTCGTTGCTGCCCGTGATCGCGCGCTGCAGGGTGTCGACGTAGAAGCTCATCGACGTCACCGGTGCCTTCGCGATGTTGACCAGCTGGATCAGCAGCACCATCGACGCGATGCTGAACGTGCCCTGCGCCGTGGCGACGAAGATGATGACGTAGACGAAGAAGAACACGACGTCGAGCGCCCCGCGCCGCAGCACGTCCATCCGGTGCCAGAACGTAGACTGGCGCCGCGTCAGGACCACCGTCTCGTCGTAGTGCTCGTCGAAGTGCTCGAGCTCGCGGCGCTCCGTGGTGAACGCCTTCACGACCCGCAGCCCGCCGACAGCCTCCGCGAACCGGCCGCCAGCGACGTCGTAGTGCTCGTTCTTGGCCCGCTCCCACACCTGCCACTTCCGGCTGGTGAGTGCCGTGAGGTAGGTGAACGTCGGGTAGATCACCATCAGCAGCAGCGCCAGCCACGGCGAGTGCAGGCCCGCGACGACGAGCACCACCACGACGGTGAGAATGGTGGTGAAGAACCCGTTGGCGAAGATCTTCAGGAACTCGGAGACGCTCGTGATGGAGCGGTTCAGGCGCGAGATGATCGTGCCGGTGAGCTCGGAGTCGAAATAGCGCTGAGGCAGGCGCAGGAGCTTGTGGAAGTAGTTGTGCGAGAGGATGGCGCGGATCCTGGCGCTCATCATGTCGCCGAAGTAGCCGGTTACGTTGCTGACCACGGAGCCGGCCACCATGATCACCAAAGCCCCAGGGCCAGCCACACCAGGGGTGCGATCGCGACGTCGCGGGCCCCGGTGGTCATGTCCACCACCATCTCGGTGGCGTACGCGATCAGGAATGGGCTCAGCAGCGTCGTGGCCGTGGTGACGACCGCGCCCAGGATGATGCCGACGTAGAGCGGCCACAGCTGGCGGGCATCGGTGACGATCCGAACGATATTCTTCACGCAGCGACCCTACCCGCGCCCGCGAAACGACGGCGCGCGCCACTTGCGCGGTGACTACGCTGGACCCGTCAGCGGAGGAAAGGATTGCTGTGCGGGACGTGCAGGAGAGGCGGCGGGCGCCGTCGCAGCGCCAACTGGAGAACATCAATCTCCTGCTGGCGGGCGGAGCCCTGGTGATCGGCGCGGTGGTCGGGCTCGTCATGCTCGATGACCTGACGCAGTTCGCCGGCGCCGGGGTGCGGTCCGTGGCCGAGACCGCGGCGATCTCGTCGGCGGTGCTGTCGGGGCTGGTCTTCCTGGGGATGCTGCTGGCGCACCAGGGGAGGGTGCTGCCGTGGTACGGCGAGGTGCACCCGCTGCGTCGCTGGTTCAATCTCTTCGGCCTCACGCTGCTCATCGGCTCCCTGACCCTCTTCCTGCTGCGCGGGCTCGGGAGGGTTGCCGCCGCGGCGTTCATCGGGCTACGGCTCGACACCTACTCCGGTGCGACGTTCATCGCCGCCACCTGCGCGCTCAGCGTCTACTTCGCCGCCGGTATCGCCGGTCAACTCAACACGGAATCCCTCTCCGTTCTCGTCTCCGGATTCCTCGTGCTCGGGGCCATGATGAGCGCTGTCAACGCCTCCGACCAGGAATGGTGGCGCGTCCACTTCTCCGCGCTCGGGATGACGCCGGACCTCTCTGGGTTCGCCTTCAACTTCACCCTCGTGCTCACCGGGATCGTGGTGATCACGCTCGCCGACTTCCTCACCCACGACATGCGCAGCTGGCTGGAAC
>JAAYZP010000442.1 GCA_012514785.1 Propionibacterium sp.
CAGGTGGTCCCGCAGGATCGCCATGTACTCACGCACCGTGGCGCTCGGCCAGTAGTAGCGGGCTGTGGGGCCGCCCAGCGAGTAGCCGGGCATCCCGGCCCGGCGCATGAGGAGCGCCGCGCGGAACGCGTGGAAGTTGTTGGTCGTCACCGCCACCCGGCCGTCGACGTCGCGCGCCCGCAGCAGCTCGCGGGAGAACTCGAGGTTCTCCTCCGTGTTCGTCGAACGGTCCTCGAGCGCGATGTGGGCCTTCGGCACGCCGGCGTCCTCCAGGTATCGGCCCATCGCCTCCGCCTCGGAGATGATCTCGTCGTCGCCCTGCCCGCCGGAGGGCACCAGGATCGTGTCATGCGCCGCCAGCCGCGAGCGCTCGTAGACCCGACGACCCAGGTCCAGGCGCGCCGCGAGCAGGGGCGTGACGCGCTCGCCGCCGCCCAGGCCCGCGCCGAGGACGACGACGGCCTCCACCGGGCGGACGAACAGGCGCATGACCCCGCCGTAGAGCCCGGTGTAGAGGAGGAACGACGCGAACACCCACGCCAGGTATCCCACCGGCAGGCCGATCAGCATGAGCCACACCACCAGCTGGAACGAGTCCGCCACGATCGCGAACACGCTGAGCCCGATGTATCCCAGCAGCAGCGCCCCGATGCCGCCGGAGGCCATCGCGGCGGGGCTGAGCCGCTCGCGTCGCGCCATCGTCCACGCGTTGAGCAACAGGAAGACGCCCAGCAGCGCGACCAACGCGACGAGCGCGGCCAGCGATCCGAGGATGATCCAGGCGCCGCGCTCCAGCCCCAGCCGGTCGATGATCCCCGAGAAGAGCGCCTGGGTGGCCAGCAGGGCCATCCAGATGAGGCTCGTCGTCAGGACCAGGCCCGGGAGCAGACGTCGGGGTTCGACGGCGGCCAGCACCGCGCCGAGCAGGAACAGCCCCAGCGAGAGCAGGAGCAGGATGATGGGTTCCACGGCACATCTGTAGCACACGCGCGCCGTCCCGGCCTTGCGGCGTCACGGTTGCGCGGGGAGACTGGGAGGATCAATCAGTGCGACGGAGCCGGAGGTGGGATGGACGCACGCGAGCACGGCCCGTTCCGGCGCGGCGGCGAGCAGCTGCCGGTGCGGTACGTCGTCGCGCCCCCGGAGCCCGTGCTGCCGCCTGCGCCCGAGCCGAAGGACCGGTCCGGGCTGTACCGGGGGCTCACCGTCGCCGTGTCGCTGGTGCTGGTGGCGGCCCTCGTCCTGGTGGGCCACTCCGTGCTCGGCGCGGAGCCCGAACGTCGCGGCCCGATGCTGGTCGCCGGGCTCGATGAGGCGCCCGCCGCATCGCTGCAGGACGCGGTCGACGCCTACCTGGTCGTCGACGACGTCGAGCTGACCGCAACGTTCTCCCGTCACGGCTCCGAGTTCGCAACCGTCCGCGCCACGCAGCGCGGCACCGGGCAGGTGCTCTGGGAGCAGCGCGTGGACCGCGGGGGTGAGGTCGGCGAGGTGCGGCTCGTCGACACCAGCGCCGACGGCAGCGTCATCGTCGCGCTGGCCGCGCCGTGGGTCGTGATCCACCACGGCAACGCCGACGCGCGCTTCCACGTCGAGATGCACGGACCACTGCTGCAGACCCTGGTCTCGCTCGACCTCACCACCGGCGTCGAGCGTGCGCGCGCCGCGTGGAACAGCGCCCACGAGCCCGTAGCCTCCGACGACGGCCGACTCTTCCGCTGGGACCGAGAGCAGTCGAAGCTGCTCGCCATGCAGGGCCTCGAGGAGCCGCTGTGGGAGACCCCGCTCGACGTCGGCGACGCGCGCACGTTCGGCATCCGCGAGCACGGCGGCTGGCTACTGGTCGTGCCCGACGAGGACCAGCGACGCGGGCGCTACCGCGGCTCCGACGTCTTCCTGACCGCGCTCGATCCCGCCACCGGCGAGCGGGCCCCATGGATGGAGGAGGCGCCCGGCGAGCGCCACCAGCGCATGATCCTGGGCGAGATGTTCGTGGAGTTCAGCGTCGGCGCCGGCGAGCGCGTCGTGCGCGCCCGGGACTGGGCCGGCGAGCGGCTGTGGCAGCGCTTCGACGACGGCGCCCTCCCCGTCGTGACCGACGGCGCCCTTTACACCACGGCGCTGGTCGAACAGCGCACCGAGCTCACCCGCCTCGACCCGGCCGACGGCGACGAGCTCTGGACCGCGCCCCTGGAGGGCACCGTCAGCCAGCTCCGCGGCGACTGGTCGGAGCTGTTCGTGATGCTCCGCGAGGAGTACGTGGTCAAGGTCCTCGACGCCGGCGACGGCAGCTGGACCCGCTCGATGTCGTACGCCCCGGAGGCGGGCACAGTGGGCGTGCAGCTCGACGACGGAGCACTGCCGTTCTTCGGCGCCGACAAGTACTTCGTCGCCACCGTGCACGTCGAGACCCTCACGCTCGTCGCCCGCTCGATCGCCGACGGCGAGACCCTCTGGCGTCGGAGCTACCCGGGATTCCAGACGGTGCGGCAGGCGGGTGACAAGCTCGTCCTCGGGACTCCCGGCACCCCCGGCAGCTTCGGCACCGGGCGCGTCGCGCCCCTGTGACCCGGCGGCTCAGCGCGACCCCCACTCCCACGCCGGGCGGCTGAGCAGGCCCTGCCCGACGACGACCGTCTCGCCCAGGTCCTTGGCCAGCTCGACGTGCTCCAGCCCGTCGCCGGCAGCCTCGGCGACGGCGTCGAGCAGCGCCGTCGAGTGCGTCACCAGCATGACCTGCGTGCGGGCGCCGGCGTGCGCGACGAGCCGCCCGAGCGGCGGCAGGATGCTCGGATGGAGGCTGTTCTCGGGCTCGTTGAGCGCGACGATGCCCGGCAGCTCCGGCGCCATCAGGGCCGCCACCAGCATGAGGTAGCGCAGGGTGCCGTCGGAGAGTTCCGCGGAGCGCAGCGGGCGCAGCATGCCAGGCTGGGCGAGTTCGACGTCGAACAGCCCGTCCTCGCTGCGGATCCGGACCTCCGAGCCGGGGAAGGCGTCGGCGACCGCGCCGAGGATGGGTTCCTTGCCGACCTCGATGATGGTCTGCAGTGCGGCCGCGAGGTCGGCGCCGTCGTCGGCCAGCGCCCACGTGCGCGTCCCGACGCGGGGTCGCCGGGCAGGGGAGTCGCCGTCGACGCGCAGCGTGTCGTAGAACCGCCAGTCGGCCAACTCGCCCCGCAGTCGCCGCAGCTCGGGGAGCTCGTCGCCCTCCAGCAGGCTCCGGTGCGTGGGGAGGCTCCGGGGGAGGGGCTCCCAGGGTCCGTCGTCGCGCACCTCGCCGCGGGACCACCTGCGGCGGGCGAGCAGCGTCGAGGCCCGCATCACCGGCCCGATCCACACGGATTCTCGCTTGATCTCCGGATCCCGGTTGAATGCGCTCGTGTCGTCGGGGCGGGGCAGCCCGAGGTCGATCAGGTAGCCGAGGTCGCGCCCACCGACGCCGACCCGCAGGCTGATCGGGCCCGTCCTCGTCGTGCCCTGCACGACGCC
This sequence comes from Propionibacterium sp., assembly GCA_012514785.1. Classification (GTDB taxonomy): domain Bacteria; phylum Actinomycetota; class Actinomycetes; order Propionibacteriales; family Propionibacteriaceae; genus Arachnia. The sequence continues at coordinate 3,490 of JAAYZP010000442.1, forward strand.
GGTGCGTCGCGCGCCCTGCAGCGACTCCGGGCCGGCCCACAGCACCGAGCCGAGCCCGCCCTCGGCCG
>JAAYZP010000443.1 GCA_012514785.1 Propionibacterium sp.
GACCGTCAACGGCACGGCGGTCACCGACGTGACGGGCGCCGAGCCCGCGGCCATGCGACTCTCCGACGTCGACATCACCGATCTCCTGACGGAGGCAACGAACGTGGTGACGGCAACGGCAACCGCCGCAGACGGCACGACGGTCACCGCCGACCTCGAGATCGAGGTCATCGCACCTGCGGCATCGATCGTCGTCACCAAGTCGGCGTCGCCGACGAGCGTCGAGGAGCCCGGGGGCCCGGTCGAGTTCACCGTCACCGTGACCAACGACGGGGAGCTCGACGTGACCATCACCACCCTGACCGACGACCGCTTCGGCGACCTGGACGGTCTCGGCGATTGCGCCGTGCCGTTCACGCTCACGGGCGGCGCTGCCTCGACGTGCACCTTCACGGAGCAGGTGACCGGGGAAGCGGGAGACTCGCACGTCAGCACGGTGACCGCAGAGGGCACCGCGTCGATAGGAGCGGTCTCGGCCACGGCCTCGGCGACCGTCGAGATTCTCGCGGCCCCCGAAGCCACGCCGACGCCGACGCCCACCCCGACGCCGACGCCCACCCCGACGCCGACTCCCACGCCCACTCCCACGGCGAGCCCGTCGGCGGTGCCGACGCCGACTCCGGCTGCGACGGCAACGGTCCGCCCCAGCCCCGGGCTGCCCGACACCGGGGTCTGACGACGTCGAGGCGACTTTGTGAACGGGTGCTCCTCAGTGGCAGCACTCGTTCACGCTGTCCCTTGGACGGCCCCTCCACGGGGAAGGTGAAGATGGCGCCGAGCCACCTGTATTGCCAACGCCACCGCGGCCACGACGCTGACCAGGTACAGCGGCCACGCCCAGGGTGAGTGGTCGCCCCCGCTGATCAGGTACGTGTCGGCCAAGGACATCCCCGGACTGAAGCTGGCGAAGAAGTAGGCGGGAGCGCCGAGCGCCAACAAGATTAGGTAGACACGAGCAACCCGCGACGGCTCCAGCCCCGGACGACGCCACGTCCGGCGCAGGACTCCTGTCGCCACCAACGGCCCGATCCCCATCACGAGCCACCATGCGCCCATCGGCTGGCCAGCGGCGGCCGTCTCCGCGTAGATCTCCTGGAGCCCAGCGCCGGGAACGGCAGCGAGTGGATTCAGCACAGCGATCTGCAGCGCGGCCAGCAGGCCGTACGCAGTGACGGCAACGGCGCCCCAGGCAGCAATCATCGGATTGCGACGCTCACTTTGCGATGCGTTCTTCATGCAGATCCCCGCTTCTGGCCTTCGGCAGTTGCACCTGAGCTGGAGTCTACGTCGACCGCGCCGGCGTCAAGGCGACTTTGTGAACGAGTGCTCCTCAGTAGCAGGACGCAGTCACAATCTCTCCGAGAACTGCGCTACTCCTCACGTTCAGAAGCGCCGATTTGCTCCCACGGGGCATCTTGGCGCCCTGCGCATGCTGCATGTTGTATGCAAAGAACCGGTCGGAGGACAACAGGTAGTAGAGGTACATGGACGTGATGCTTCCGAACCACTCGTCACGGATCCGGACCGCAAGCACGTCACCGCTGCAGCCGCCGGCATGCGTTGCCCTCCATACCTTCTGCAGGTAGGGACGGATATTGCCTAGGAGGATGTCGTGTTCTCTGAAGGCAGTCAGTCGAGTGGTGTTAGGCAGGTATGTGGCATCCACTCTTCCTGCCTTGTTCGGGAGCAAGTTGTCGACGCCGACGAACGATGTCTCATCAAGCTCAGACGCATCGACTCGTGTGTTCGAGTACCCTGCAACCTCTCCCAAGGCTCTGAATTCCACGCCATCGGGGCATAGCTGCGCAATGAGATCTCCGATCCGACTCACTCGTTCTTCCCCTCAATCTGGCGTCGCACGTCCTTGAGCGTTTCGAGGTATTGCTCCTCCACCGCCGTATCTTCCGCGGCGATCTGACTACGATATTTCTCGTATTCTGACTCTGCTCTCCGTCTCGCCTGCAGCTGGCTGACCGTGCCTGCGCCCGCCAGCGTCGCGCCTCCCATCGCGTCGATGAGGCGCTCAAGATGCTGCAGCCAGTCGCGCATGTAGGTGGGCTCGCGGTTCTGTGCGCGAAACTCCGCTGCGTCGAAGTAGGCGGAGACCAGCGTATTCAAGCGGCCCAGTTCGTGCTCCGTCAGGTAGTTCTTCGCCACCCCGACGTCACTCTTGAGAACCCGATCCCCGGGGAAGCTGGTCAATCCCATGTTCGGCTCGGAGGCATCTGCACGCGCCGCCACGATCTCTGCTGCTGTGTGCCCGTGTGCCGCAAAATGCAGCTTGTTCTGGACCACCGCGAAGAAATGCCCGGTCTCCGTCGCCTTGGGGTCGTAGTCCACGCTCGTCGCGTAGAGGTCGAGCACTTGGCGATAGAGGACCTTCTCACTACTTCGGATATCGCGGATGCGTTCCAGCAGCTCACGCCAGTACCGCCCGCCGCCGAGATCCTTGAGCCTGTCGTCATCCATGACGAAGCCCTTGACCAGGTACTCCCGCAGATGCTCAGTAGCCCAGATCCGGAATCTGGTTGCCAGCGCCGATTTCACTCGGTAACCCACTGAGATGATGACGTCCAGGTTGTAATGAGGGATTGCGCGGGTGACCTGCCTGCCACCCTCTTGGCGAACCTGTCGGAAATCCTGACAGGTTGCCGTCCTGTCGAGTTCCCCCTCCTCGTAAACGTTCTTGATGTGTTCGACGATGTTCGTGCGCGATGTTTGAAAGAGATCCGCCAACTGCTGCTGGGTCAGCCAGACGGTCTCTCCCTCCAGGCGAACCTCGACGGCCGGAGCGCCGTCGTCTCGCTGATAGAGAAGGACTTCCCCTCCCATCCCGCTCACCTTTCCGCCTCCAGATCAGCAACGATCGCATCGATTGCTGTGCGCAGCTCCTGCTGCCGGGCGACGATCCGGGCGATCTCGGCGTTCAGTTCGACGATGTCGACCACTTCGCGGGTGTCCTCCTGCTCCACGTAGAACGTCACCGCGATGTTGTAGTCGTTGTCGGCGATCTGCTCGTTGGTCACCAACTGCGCGAAGTGGGCGACATCGTCGCGGCCGATGAATGTGGCCAGAATCCTCTCCCGATTTTGCGGGGTCAGCTTGTTCTTGTTGCCGCTGCGTGCAAACTCGTGTGAGGCGTCGATGAAGAGCACCGAGTTGTCCAGCTTCGACTTCCTGAGCACCAAGATGCAGGTGGCGATCGTCGTGCCGAAGAACAGATCCGCAGGCAACTGGATCACTGCGTCGACGTAGTTGTTGTCGACCAGATACTGCCGAATCTTCTTCTCAGCTCCCCCGCGGTAGAGCACGCCTGGGAACTCGACGATGGCAGCGGTGCCGTCGACGGCGAGCCAGCTCAGCATGTGCATCGTGAAGGCAAGATCGGCTCTCGCCTTGGGAGCCAGCACACCTGCCGGTGCGAAGCGGGGGTCGTTGATGAGGAGCGGATTCGCGTCACCCTCCCACCTGATGGAGTACGGCGGGTTCGAGACGATCGCCTCGAACGGCTCATCGTCCCAGTGCGCCGGATCGGTGAGGGTGTCACCGTGGGCAATGTGGAAGCGTGAGTAGTTGATGTCATGCAGGAACATGTTGATGCGCGCGAGGTTGTAGGTGGTGAGGTTGATCTCCTGCCCGCAAAATCCGCGGCGGACGTGCTGCTTGCCGAGCACCTTGGCGAACTGCAGAAGCAGTGAACCGGAGCCGGCCGCGGGGTCATAGACCTTGTTGACCGACTCCTTTCCGACGACCGTGATCCGGGCCAACAACTCGGAGACCTCCTGGGGCGTGAAGAACTCCCCGCCGGACTTTCCGGCACTCGATGCGTACATCGTCATGAGGTACTCGTAGGCGTCGCCGAAGAGGTCGATCTCGTTGTCCTCCAGGCTGCCCAGAGGGAGATCGCCGATGGCGTCCAGCAGTTTCACCAGCTTCTCGTTGCGTCTAGCCACAGTGGGGCCGAGCTTCGAGCTGTTGACGTCGAGTTCGTCGAAGAGCCCTTTGAGGTCGTCTTCACTGTCGGCGCCAACCGCTGACCCTTCGATGTCTTGGAAGATCGCTTCCAGGGTCTCATTGAGGTTCGGATCGTGCGGCGCGCGGACTCGCACGTTGGCGAACAACTCAGACGGAAGGATGTAGAAGCCCTTCTCCGCGACGGTGACCTCGAGACCGAACTCCGCCTGGTCGTCGGGGAGCTCCGTGTAGTCGAAGTCGGCCACGC
>JAAYZP010000444.1 GCA_012514785.1 Propionibacterium sp.
AACCCCCACCTCGGCCGTGCGGGCCGCACCGAGATCCGGCTGCCGTCGGTGCGGGTGCCCCGGCTGCCGACGAACGTGGCCAACGGGCGGCACTTCGAGCGGACGCTCGCCCGGCTCGAAGCGATGCGGCCCGACGTGCTGCACGTGCACGGGTTCGGCACGGTCGGCGCGCTCGGCATGTGGGCGGCGCGACGGCTGGACGTGCCGCTGATGCTCACCTGGCACACCGACTTCGACGCGTACGCCGACCACTACGCCTCCGTCCTGCCGCTGCTCACCGGTGTGTTGCGGGCGTTCGCGCGGTTCAGCAAGGGCGAGATCATCGACCAGGCGACGCTCAAGGCCGCGGAGATCCGCTACGAGGACCGCGGCCGTTCGACGGCGTCGCTGCTCGGCCTCAGCGCGAAGATGCTGGAGTCCGCGGATCTCGTGACCACACCGTCGCCGAAGACGGTGGCCCGCTGCCTCCAATTGGCCCCGACGGCCAACGTCGTCTGCGTGCCCAACGGCGTCGATCCGCTGCCGTCCGGTCCGCCGCCCGTGGGGCGGGGGCAGGGACCGCTGATCCTCTATGCCGGCCGCATCGCGCCGGAGAAGGGCTTGCCGCTGCTGGTGCAGGCCTACGAACTCGTGCGGGCGCAGCGCCCCGACGCGCAGCTGATGGTGGTGGGTGACTGGCAGCGCTACCCGCGGCTGAAGAAGGTGCTCGCGCAGGCGCGCGACAACTCCGGCGTGATCCTGCCCGGCGAGCAACCCCGCGACGCGCTGGGCGCGTTCTACGGCATGGCCGACCTGTTCGCGTTCCCGAGCCAGACCGATACGCAGGCGCTCGTGCTGCACGAGGCAGCGCTGGCCGGGCTGCCGATCGTCGCGGTGGATCACGAGCTGCAGCTGGTGCTGGAGCCGGGCGTCAACGGCGAGCTGGCGCGCCCCACTCCCGCGTCGTTCGCCGCCGCGATGCTCCGCGGGCTGGGCCGCGACGACGAGTGGCGCGACGGCGCCGCCCGCCGCTCCGTGGAGCTGGCGTCACAGTGGACGGTGGCCAGCCAGGCCGAGGAGATGCTGCGCCTCTACCGGGAGGTCGCCGCCCGGCGAGCGGACTGCGTCGGGGCGTAGCCCCCAGATGGTTGAGCTCCCGGCGCGACGAAGGAGCTCCGGGAAGGTCGAAACCACCCCAAACCCACGCAGGGGCACGGACTCCTGGGTTAGCGGCCGCTGCCTGCAAAACTCGCCACTCGTTCGTCGAGCAAACGCTTACTTCGCCGACCGGCGAATCGAGTGGCGAATCCTGAAGTTTTCGTCCTCACAGCGCGTCCGGCCCCTGCTCGACCAGCACCTTGAACTGCGCTGCGTCGAGGATCGGCACGCCCAGCTCCTCCGCCTTCGTCAGCTTCGAACCCGCGCCCGGACCGGCCGCGACGTAGTCGGTCTTCTTCGACACCGACGACCCCGCTTTGCCGCCCGCGGCGATGATCGCCTCCTTGGCCGAGTCGCGGGTGTATCCCTCGAGGGTTCCCGTCGCGACGACGGTGAGGCCCTCCAGCACTCCCCCGCCCTGCGCCGCGCCGCCGGGCCCGGGGTGTCCCGGGGTGGCGAACCGGACCCCCGCGGCGCGCCAGCGCTGCAGGATCTCCTGGTGCCAGTCCACCGCCAGCCACTCCCGGAGCTCGGCGACGATCGTCGGGCCCACGCCGTCGACCTGCTCGAAGTCCTCCTCCTCGGCCTGCTCGATGGCCTCCAGCGACCCGAACCAGTCGGCCAGCGCGCGGGCCGTGACGGGGCCGACGTGGCGAATGTTGAGCGCGACGAGTTGGCGCCACAGGTCCTTCGTCTTCGCCTTCTCGAGCTCCTCGAGCAGCGTGGTGGCCTGTGCGCTGGGCTCGAACCCCTCGTCGCCGATCCGCCGGAACGGCGTGCGGACGACGGGTTCGCCGTCGGGTCCGACGCGCGGCTCACCGGTCTCGCCGTCCGTCACGATCACCTCGATCGGCACCAGCTCGTCGATGGTCAGTTCGAACAGCCTCGCCTCGGTGACCAGCGGCGGCGTCTCGGGCACCCGGGGCTGCGTGAGCGCGGCCGCCGTGACCTCGCCGAGCGCCTCGATGTCCAGCGCGCCGCGGGAGCCGATGTGCTCGACGCGGCCGCGCACCTGCGCCGGGCAGGAGCGGGCGTTGGGGCAGCGCAGGTCGATGTCGCCCTCCTTCATGGGGCGCAGCTCCGCGCCGCACTCGGGGCAGCCCGTCGGCATCACGAACTCGCGCTCGCTGCCGTCGCGCAGCTCCGCGACGGGGCCGAGCACCTCGGGGATCACGTCGCCGGCCTTGCGCAGCACGACGGTGTCGCCGATGAGCACGCCCTTGGCGCGCACGACGTCCTGGTTGTGCAGCGTGGCCTGCCGCACCTCGGAGCCGGCGACGCGCACCTTCTCCATCACCGCGTACGGGGTGGCGCGGCCGGTGCGGCCGACGGAGACGACGATGTCGAGCAGCTTCGTGTGCACCTGCTCGGGCGGGTACTTGTAGGCGACCGCCCAGCGGGGGGCGCGCGAGGTGAAGCCCATCTCGGTGCGGATGTCGAGCTGGTCCACCTTGACCACCACGCCGTCGATCTCGTGGGCGAGGCTGTGCCGCCGCTCGCCGTACTCCGACACGAACGCGAGGACCTCGTCGGCGTCGTCGGTGGTGATGACGGCGTCGCTGACCGGCAGCCCCCAGCCGGCGAGCACCTCGTAGACCTCGGAGTGGGAGCCGACGTCGGGCGTCCAGGCCCCGATGCCGTGCACGACGAGCTCGAGCCGCCGCAGCCGCTCCTCGCCGGCGCGCAGTTCGAGGCCCTTCTTCTCCGCGAGCTGCTGGCGCAGCGACCCGGCGGCCGCGTTGCGCGGGTTGGCCAGCGACGGGAAGCGTCGCTGCGCGGTGAGCGCGGCCCGGTCCTCGTCGAAGCTGGCCCGCTCGCGCATGCCCTCCACGACCTCGTCGCGCAACTCCTCGAGCAGCGCGTTGAGTTCCGCGAACGCGGCCTTGCGGAGAAACACCTCGCCGCGGACCTCGACGACGTCGGGGTGCGGCCCGCCGCTCAGCTCGTCGGGGATCGCGGGGATGCGGGCGACGTTGACGCTCACGTCCTCGCCGGTGACGCCGTCGCCGCGGGTGGCGGCGGAGACGAGCTTGCCGCGCTCGTAGCGCAGGCTGAGCGCCAGGCCGTCGTACTTCAGCTCGCAGAGCCAGCGCACGCCGGCCCCGGCGGTCTCGCGGTTGCGGGCGAGCCAGTCGCGCAGGCCCTCGACGGTGAACGTGTTGTCCAGCGACATCATCGGCTCCGCGTGCCGCAGCTCCGGGAAGCCCTTGCCGGGCGCGCCGCCGACGGTCTGCGTCGGGGAATCCTGCGTGACGAGCTCTGGGTGGGCTCGCTCCAGCTCCTCAAGTTCGCGCAGCAGCGCGTCGAACTCGGCGTCCGAGATCGAGGGTGCGTCGTCGACGTAGTACGCGGTGCGATGCTGCTCGATCTCCACGCGCAGCGCTTCCGCGCGGGCGCGGGCCGCGTCGAATCCTGGGGCTTCAGACATGGGCTCTATTGTGCAACCGAATCAGCCCAGAGGTGGCCACGCACGATGCCGGCGAGCGCGTCGGTCCACTCCTTGCGGTCGTTGCCCCAGTGGATGTAGGTGAACTCGCCGCCGCCCGCGTCCCGGAAGGTCTCCGCGTTCAGGATGCAGATCTCCTCGAGCGTCTCCAGGCAGTCGGAGACGAAGCCCGGGCACATCACGTCGAGCCGGCGGCAACCCTGCTTGCCCAGCTTCTCGACGGTGTCGATCGTCGCCGGACCGAGCCATGGGGCCATGCCGAACTTCGACTGGTACGTCGTCAGCACCGCTTCCGGCGGCAGCCCCACCCGCTCCGCCACCAGCGACGTCGTAAGCTCGCATTCCTGCTCGTACGGGTCGCCGCCGTCGGCCATGGCCTGCGGGATGCTGTGGTAGCTGAGGATCAGGCGGTCGCCGGCGTCGGGGTCGGGCCGACCCGCCTCCGCCCAGCGCGCCTCGAGGGCGGAGCAGAGCGCGTGGATGTAGCCGTCGTCGTCGGGGTAGGCGCGGATGGCGCGCACCTCGGGGTGGTGCGGGAGCGCGGCGGCGGCGTGCAGGGCGCGGTCGAGGAGTGCGCCGGCCGAGGAGACGGAGTACTGCGGATAGAGGGGCACGAGGAGGATCCGGTCGCAGCCGCGCCGGGTCACGTCGGCCAGGACGTCGGCGATGGCCGGTGAGCCGTAGGTCATGGCGATCTCGACTACGACGTCGTCGCCCAGCGCCTCCCGGAGCGCTGCCGCCTGCGCCTCCGAGTAGAGCATGAGCGGGGAACCCTCGGGCGTCCAGATCAGCCGGTACTTCTCGGCGGAGGCGCGGGGGCGCACCGGCAGGACGGCGAGCTCGAGGATGGGCCGCCACATCCAAGCGGGCTTGTCGATGACCCGCCGATCAGACAGAAATTCCCGGAGGTACCGACGCACGGCGGGTGCGGTCGGTTCCTCCGGGGTTCCGAGGTTGATGAGGATCACTGCGGTGCGGGTCACGCCCCCCAGTATCTCAGTTGGGGGCGGGACTCAGTACCAGCGGTTGCTGAGCCAGAAGTTGTACGCGCCCTGGTAGCCGCCGTAGCGGGAGTTCACGTAGTTGTACTGCCACTTGAGGCTAGTGACAGGGTCGTTCCAGTTGCCGCCGACCTTGGAGCAGGGCAGCGCCTGGGCGAGGCCGCACGCACCGCTGCTGGGGTTGCGGGCGTTCGGGTTCCAGCTCGACTCGCGGCTCACGATGTAGTCGACGTAGGTCCACTGCGACTCGGGGATCCCGGCGGCGCGCATCCAGTCGTACTTGGTGCCCGAGCGGTTGCTGGACCCGCTGGAGCTGGAGCTGCTGGACGAGCTGCTGGAGCTCTGCTTCGGCGCGGGTGCGCGGGTGCCCTTGGTGGTGACCTGGGCGACCGGCTCCTTGGTGACCTCGGAGGACTTCAACTCCGAGCTGTGCAGCTCGCCGTCGTGGTAGACCTCGGTGGTGGTCTCGTGCTTGACGCCGTCGACGCCCTTGGTGCTGACCTTGGTGGTGCCGCGGTCCATCTTGTTGGACTCGACCGTCTTCTTCTCAAACGGGATCGCGACGTCCTTGCCGGGCGTCTTGACCTCGACGTCGACGTAGCGGATCGTCATGTCGTCCTCGAGCAGCGTGGTGGCTGCGGGCTCGACGATGTCGTCGGCGTCGGGGGTGATGTCCTGGGTGGCCAGCACGTCGGCGACGGTGCCAGCCAGGCGGACGGCGGTGTCGGTGCCGCCCGCGGTGAGCGTGACGTCCTTGGCCGTGTGGATCTCCAGCTCGAGCCCGTCGCGGCTGATGCCTGCGGAGCGGGATGCGGAGAGCATGGAGTCGGCGTCGTCGAGGCGGAGCTGTTCGAGAGCCTGGTCGACGGTGAGCGCCGTGGTCCAGACCGTGCGGCCCTCGCCGTCGACGGTCAGCTCCAGCGGGCGGCCGTAGGAGACGGTGATGGCCATCCCGTCGACGATCTTCGTTTCCTCGGAAGGCAGCACCACGTCGTATTCGCCCAGCTCGATGTCCTCGAGGTCGAGGACTTCGGCGACGGTGCGCTCCCGGACGGCGATGTTGGTGGTTTCGCCGTCGACGGTGAGTGCGACGTCGTGCTTCTGCACGGCTGTGGCGATTCCCACGCCCCCGACGAGGACCAGCGCGGTGGCGCCGGCGACTGCGGGGATCCAGACCTTCTTCTTCGACAAAGCTTGTGCTCCAACTTCTCGGGGTCTTGTGACCCGACGAGAAGTTACTCTAAAAGGTTCCTGAGAGAAAACCAAACCGAGTCTGAGAAATTCTCATAAGTTGCACGTGGGGTGCTTGGAACGCGGGCGGGCGGGGCGTCGGCTCGGGCACGGGACGCACGAGGGGCCTGCGCCATCCCGACGCAGGCCCCACGTGCTCGATGTGCCCTCCTCAGGCCTCGGCCACCGGCTTGAAGAACTTCAGCAACAGCGAGTTCAGCACTACGAAGACCGAGCTGAACGCCATCGCCGCGCCGGCGATCATCGGCGTCAGCAGGCCGAGGGCGGCCAGCGGGATCGCGGCCGTGTTGTACGCGAACGCCCACACGAGGTTGGACTTGATCTTGTTCAACGTCGCCCTCGAGAGGCGCACGGCGTCGACGGCGGCCATCAGGTCGTGGCGCATCAGGGTGATGTCGCCGGCTGCGATGGCCGCGTCGGTGCCGGAGCCCATGGCGATGCCGAGGTCGGCCTGCGCGAGCGCTGCGGCGTCGTTGACGCCGTCGCCCACCATGGCCACCTGGGCGCCGCCGGCCTGGAACTCCTTGATGACGTCCACCTTGCCCTCGGGCGAGACGCCGGCGCGGACATCGTCGATGCCCACCTCTGCGGCCACCGCGCGGGCGGTCCTCTCGTTGTCGCCGGAGAGCAGCACGGGGGTGAGCCCGAGCGCACGCAGGCGGGAGATGACCTCCTTGGCGTTGTGCTTCAGCGTGTCGGCGACGACGATGCGCCCCAGCACGCGGGAGTCGGTGGCGACCCACACCTCGGAGCCGATCGTGTCGGACTGGCGCGTGGGCACCTCGAGACCGAGCTCCGCCAGCAGCGCGGGCGAGCCCGCGTAGGTGGGGATGCCGTCGACGAGGCCCTTCACACCCCGGCCAGGGAGGTTCTCGAAGTCGGTGAGTTCGCCGACCTCGGCCACCTGCTCCAGCGCGCGTGCGATGGGGTGCTCGGACGCGGATTCGACGGTGGCGGCAGCGCGCAGCAGCACCTCGCTCGTCTCGCCCTCCTCGGGTTCGACGGCCGCGACGGACATGGCCCCGGTGGTGATGGTGCCGGTCTTGTCGAACACGATCGTGGAGACCTTGCGCGCGCGCTCCAGCACCTGGGGGCCGCGGATGATGACGCCCAGCTGTGCGCCGCGGCCGGTGCCGACCATGAGCGCGGACGGCGTCGCGAGCCCGAGCGCACAGGGGCAGGCGATGATCAGCACGGCGATGGCCGAGGACAGCGCGAACGTCAGGCCCGCGCCCATGAGCATGTGCACGACGAGCGCGACGACGGCGATGATGATGACGGTGGGGACGAAGATGGTGGTGACCTTGTCGGCCAGGCGCTGGACGTCGGCCTTGCCGGTCTGCGCCTCCTCGACGAGCTTCGCCATGTGCGCGAGCTGCGAGTCCTCGCCGACGGCGGTGGCGCGCACCACCAGTCGTCCGGTGGTGTTGACGGCACCGCCGACCACCTGGGAGCCGGGCTCCACCTCGACCGGCAGCGATTCGCCGGTGATGATCGACTGGTCCACGGCGGAGCGGCCCTCGACGATCTCGCCGTCGGCAGCGATCTTCTCGCCGGGGCGCACGACGATCTCGTCGCCCACCTTGAGCAGGCGCACGTCGATCTCCTGCTCCACGCCGCCCACGAGGCGACGGGCGCGCTTGGCGCCCACCTGGAGCAGCTCGTGCATCGCCCGACCGGACTCCACCTTGGCCTTGGCCTCGATGTACCTGCCGAGCAGGAGGAAGGCGATGATTGCGACGGCGGCCTCGAAGTAGACGAAGCCCATCGCGTCCTGGCGAGAGAGGGTGAACTCGAACTCGTCCACCATCCCGATCTGGCCGGCGTGGCCGAAGAACATGGCGTAGATGGACCACGCCATGGCCGTGAACGTGCCGAGCGTGACGAGGGTGTCCATCGTCACGGCGCGATGCCTCAGGTTGGTCCACGTGGCCTGGTGGAAGCTCCGGCCGGCCCAGAATACGACGATGACCGAGAGGATCATCGCCACCCACTGCCAGGCCGGGAACTGCAGTGCCGGAACCATCGAGACGACGACCACCGGGATGCCCAGCGCGAACGCCAGCACCACGCGGGGCCGCAGCTTGGCGGCCTCGTCGTGCTTCGGGGCGTCGGGCTCCGGCACCTTCGCGCCGTAGCCCGCCTTCTCCACGACCTCGATGAGGTCCTGCGTGGTGATGGCCCCGTCGGCCTCGATGGTGGCGCGCTCGGTGGAGTAGTTGACGCTCGCCATCACGCCGCCCACCTTGTTGAGCTTCTTCTCAACCCGGTTGGCGCACGAGGCGCACGTCATGCCGTCGATATCGAGCTGAACAAGCATCACGCCGCGGCGACGGTGTAGTCGCCCGCCTCCTTCACAGCTTCCTCGATCGCGCCGAAGTCGACGGCGGACGCGGAGGTCACGACCATCTCGCCACCCTCCAGGGTGACGTTGACGCCGTCCACGCCGTCGACCTCGCCGACCTCTTCGGTGACCGCGTTCACGCAGTGGCCGCAGGTCATGCCGGTGACGATGTACTTGGTGTCCATGTGTTGCTCCTTGGTTACTGGCTTGTTACTTGGTGAGGCGACGGATGGCCGCCATGGCTTCTTCGAGCTTCTGCTCCGCCTCGTCGCCGCCCTCTGCTGCGGCGTGCGCGACGCAGTGCCCGAGGTGGTCCTCGAGCAGGCCCAGCGACACCGCCTTGAGTGCCGACTGGACGGCGGAGATCTGGGTGAGGACGTCGATGCAGTACTGATCCTCGTCGACCATGCGAGCGATGCCGCGGGTCTGGCCCTCGATGAGCTTGAGCCGTCGAAGGTAGTTGGCCTTCTCGGGCGTGTATCCGTGGCGGGTCGTGGTTGTCGTGGTGTCAGTCATGGCGCCTCCTCCGTGGAAAACTATACCCCCCAGGGGTACTGCGCTCAAACCGGGGGCCACTTACCCCCAAACAGCCCACACCCCCTGTGGACAAGTGGCGAAAACGGC
>JAAYZP010000445.1 GCA_012514785.1 Propionibacterium sp.
CGGCGAGGACGCCGTCGATCACCTGCCGCGCGAGCTTGTCGTTGACGACACCGTCGTCCACGAGCTTCTGCACGCCGGCCACCTGCGTCGGGGTGATCGCGAGCTCATCGAGCTCGACGCCGTCCTCATTGGCGCGGCGGGAGAGCTCAGCGACCCACCATTTGCGAGCCGTCGCCGGCGTGGCGCCGGCCTCGACGGTCTCCTCCACGAGGCCGAGGGCCCCGGCGGAGACGATGCCCAGGAAGTCGATGTCGCTGAAGCCCCACTCATCCTGCAGCCGGGCGCGGCGCTCAGACGGCGGCTCCGGCAGCGTGGCCCGCAACTCCTCGACCCACTCGCGCGACGGCGCGATCGGCACCAGGTCCGGCTCCGCGAAGTAGCGGTAGTCGTCGGCGTCCGACTTCGGGCGCCCCGAGCTGGTGGAGCCGGTGGACTCGTGGAAGTGCCGCGTCTCCTGCACCACGCTGCCGCCGGACTCGAGGACGTCGGCCTGCCGCTCGATCTCGAAGCGCACCGCGTGCCCGATGGAGCGCAGCGAGTTGACGTTCTTGGTCTCCGTGCGGGTCCCGAGCTGCGACGCACCCTTCGGGGCGATCGAGACGTTGGCGTCGCAACGCAGGTTGCCCCGCTCCATCCGCGCGTCCGAGATGTCGAGGGCCCGCACCAGCTCTCGCAGGTGCGCGACGTAGGCGCGGGCGACGTCAGCCACCTTCTCCCCCGCCCCCACCACGGGCCGGGTCACGACCTCGATGAGCGGCACGCCGGCCCGGTTGTAGTCCATCAGCGAGTACTCGGAGCCGTGGATCCGCCCGGAAGCACCGGCGTGGACCGACTTCCCGGCGTCCTCCTCCATGTGGGCGCGCTCGATCTCGACCCGGAACGTCTCGCCGTCCACGTCGACGTCCACGTAACCGTCGAACGCGATCGGCTCGTCGTACTGGCTGGTCTGGAAGTTCTTCGTCATGTCCGGGTAGAAGTAGTTCTTCCGCGACATGCGACACCATTCCGCGATGTCACAGTTCAGTGCCAGCCCCAGCCGGATCGCGGACTCAACCGCGCGCCCGTTGATGCTCGGCAGCGCGCCGGGCAGGCCCAGGCAGACGGGGCAGGTGTTCGTGTTCGGCTCGTCGCCGAACGAGTTCGGGCAGCCGCAGAACATCTTCGTGGCCGTGTTGAGCTCGACGTGCACCTCCAGCCCGATGGCCGGGTCGTACGTCTCCAGGACGTCCTCGAATCGCATGTCAGGCACCCTTCGTCTCGATGTCGGCCACCAGCGCGCCGCCCCAGCCAGCCTCCAGCGTCTGCTCCAGCGCCCCACCGACCCGGTACAACAGCGCGTCCTTCAGCGGCGGCGCCATCACCTGGAGCCCGACGGGAAGGCCGGCCGACGACAACCCGATCGGGAATGACGCCGACGCGTTGCCGGCGAGGTTCGACGGGATGGTGCACAGGTCGGCCATATACATGGCCATCGGGTCCTTCGTGCGTTCGCCCAGGCGGAAGGCGGCGGTGGGTGTCGTGGGCGAGACCAGCACGTCGCACTGCGCGAACGCGGCCTCGAAGTCCTCGATGATCAGCGTGCGCACCTTCTGCGCCTGCCCGTAGAACTGCTCCGCGTAGCCCGCGGACAGCGCGTAGGTGCCGATGATGATCCGACGCTTCGCCTCCTTGCCGAACCCCTCGGCCCTGCTGAGCGCCATGACCTCCTCGGCGGAGCGGGTGCCGTCGTCGCCGGCGCGCAGGCCGTAGCGCATGCCGTCGAAGCGGGCGAGGTTGCTGGATACCTCGGCCGGATGGATCAGGTAGTAGGCGGGCAGCGCGTACTCGAACCGCGGGCAGCTCACGCTGACCACTTCGGCGCCGAGCGCCTCCAGCGCCTGGACCGCCTCGTCGAAGCGGGCGAGCACGTCGTCCTCGTAGCCCTCGCCCCGGAACTCCTCGACGACGCCGATCCGCATGCCCTCGAGCGACAGCGCGGCCGCCTCGTCGGCGAGGTCGGCCAGGTCGACGTCCAGGGAGGTGTCGTCGAGCGGGTCGTGTCCGCCGATCACCTGGTGCAGCAGCGCCGCGTCGAGCGCGTTGCGGGCGCAGGGACCCGGCTGGTCCAGCGACGACGCCATCGCGACGACGCCGTAGCGCGACGCACCGCCGTAGGTGGGCTTGACCCCGACGGTGCCCGTCACGGCGGCGGGCTGCCGGATGGAGCCACCGGTATCGGAGCCGAGCGCGAGCGGCACCATGCGTGCGGCCACCGCGGCCGCGGAGCCGCCGCCCGAGCCACCGGGCACGCGCTCGGTGTCCCAGGGGTTGCGGGTGGGCCCGAACGCGGAGGTCTCGGTGGAGGAACCCATGGCGAACTCGTCCATGTTGGTCTTGCCGACGACGACCAGCCCGGCGTCGCGGAGTCGGGCGACGATGGTCGCGTCGTAGGGCGGCTGCCACCCCTCCAGCATCCTGGAGCCGCAGGTGGTGGGCATGTTCACGGTGGAGAAGTTGTCCTTGACGGCGATCGGGACGCCGGCGAGCGGGCCGAGCGGTTCGCCCGCCGCGACGCTGCTGTCCACGGCGCGCGCGGCTTCGAGCGCCGCTTCGCGGTCCACGTGCAGGAACGCGTTCAGCACCGGGTTGAGCAGGTCGATCCGGTCCAGGAAGGCGGTGGTGACCTCGACGCTCGTGACCTCGCCGGAGGCGATGAGGCGGCCGAGTTCGGCTGCTGTCTTGTTGATCATGTCAGTCCTCGCTCAGGATCGCCGGTACGCGGAAGCGCCCATCCTCGGCCGCCGGCGCGCCCTCCAGGGCCTGGGCCTGCGTCAGTCCGGGGGTGACCTCGTCGTCGCGGAACACGTTGGTGCGCGGCACGGCGTGCGTGGTCATCGCCACGTCGTTGGTGGCCACCTCTCCGACCCGCGCCATGGCTTCGAGGATCACGTCGATCTCCGGCGCCAACTCGGCACATTCCTCCTCGTCCAGGTGGATGCGGGCGAGCCCGGCGAGGCGGGCGATGTCTTCGGGCGTGACAGCCATTGGACGCTCCTTCGAGGTGATTCGGGAGCCATCCTAGACCCATGCTCCCGGTGCGGGCCCGCCGCTACTGGCCGGTGAGCATCAGGTAAAACATCCGCCCGAGGAAGAACAGTCCGACGGCGAACGCCACGGAGACGATGGGCACGACGATGCGCATCATGCGCTTGAACTTGGTGCTGTGCACGTGGGCGGGGCCGGATCCGAACAGGGGACGCGCTCGCAGGGGCATGTCGCCGCTGAGGTCCAGATCCGAGAAGAGTCCCATGTCCCCGAGCCTACCCACGGTCCTGGTCGACGAGGTCCGCCGCGGTCCGCAGTTGGTCCAGCTGCCACAGCACGTCGGCGGGCTTCCAGCTCGCGAACCCGCAGGCGGGCGCGAGGCTCAACGCATCGCTGACGCCGACCTCGCGGGTGATGCGCCGGGTGTTGTCGACGATCCGGTCAGCACCCTGGCGCGGCGCCGTCGTGTCGACCACCCCCAGCACGAGGCCGCGGCCCTCATCCAGCCAGCGGCCGATCGCGTCGATCTCCGTCAGGCGGGCGTCGACATGCGCGCTGCGGAATCCCGACGTGGCGGCGATGTCGAGCCACTCGCCGTCGGCGCAGCAGTGCAGGACGGCTTCGGTGAAGGGCTTCCAGGCCTCGGCGATCTCGGGGTCGTGCACGGCGCGGTGCTTGGAGAAGCCCGAGGCTGTGGGGATCCGGCCCTGGCGCACGGCCACGACGCCCGGCTCGTCGAGTTGCCACTGCACGGGGACGTGCGGCAGCCGACGGGCCAGCGTGGTGCCGAGCTCCTGCACGCCGGCGTGGAGCGCCTGGGCCAGCTCACGTCGTGCGCCGTGGTCGGCCAGGAGTTTGTCACCGGCGGGGCGCTCGACGAGCGCGGAGAGCGTCCACGGGCCGGCGACCGCCACCTTCAGCACGCCGTCGAAGTCCTGGAGGAGCTCCTCGGCGTCGTCGAGGTCCCGACGCCACAGGCTCCGGGCCCGGCGGTGCTCGGCGCCGGAGTGGTCGGTCAGCCGCCAGCCGGAGGGCTGCACGTCGAAGGCCAGCCCGTCGATCAGCCCGAGCGCGCGCCCCACCATGTCGGCGCCCACGCCGCGGGCCGGCAGTTCGGGCAGGGGCAGCAACTCAGGCAGGGCTTCCGCCATCGCCTTCAACGAGCCGCGGAAGTCCTCACCCGGCAGCGAGCCAGTGGCGGTGATGCGCATCAGCGGGCCCCGGCGATGACGGCGCTGCCTACGACGCGGTCCTGGTCGTAGGCGACGACGGTCTGCCCCGGCGCGACGCCGGAGGCAGCATCGTCGAAGCGCACCAGGAGCTCGCCGCCCAGCAGCTGGAATGTGGCGGGCATCGGGGTCCCGTGGGCGCGGAACTGCGCGAAGCCCCGCCAGGGGCCCTCCACGGGGCGGGTGGTCCAGGTGGGGCGGATCCCTGTGAGCTCGCGCACGGCGAGATCTTCGCGGTCGCCGACCACCACGGTGTTGCTCTTCGGTTCGATCTTCAAGACGTACCGGGGGTTGCCGCCGGGCGCAGGCACCCGGAGATCCAGCCCCTTGCGCTGGCCGACGGTGAACCCGTGGTGGCCGCGGTGCTCGCCCAACACGGCGCCGTCGGCGTCGACGACGGGCCCGGGCTGCTCCCCGAGGTGTTTGGCGAGGAAGCCCTGCGTGTCGCCGTCGGGGATGAAGCAGATGTCGTGGCTGTCCGGCTTCTTCGCGACGCCGAGCCCCAGCGCGCGCGCCTCCTCCCGCACCACGGGCTTCTCCACGTCGTTCAGCGGGAACATGCAGTGGGCGAGCTGCTCCTGGTGCAGCATGCCGAGCACGTACGACTGGTCCTTGGCCGCATCGGCCGCCCGGTGGAGCTGGACGATGCCGTCGCCGTCGCGTTCGAGGCGTGCGTAGTGCCCTGTGGCCACTGCGTCGAAGCCGAGCTTCATGCTGCGGTCCAGCACCGCGGCGAACTTGATCTTCTCGTTGCACCGAAGGCACGGGTTCGGCGTGCGCCCGGCCTCGTACTCGGCGACGAAATCCTCCACGACGTCGCGGTGGAACGCCTCGGCGAAGTCCCAGACGTAGAACGGGATGTCGAGCTTGTCCGCCACCCGGCGGGCGTCGTGGGAGTCCTCGAGCGAGCAGCAGCCGCGGGCGCCGGAGCGATAGCTCTCCGGGTTCTTGGACAGGGCCAGGTGGACGCCCGTGACCTCATGGCCGGCCTCCACCATCCTGGCAGCGGCAACAGCGGAGTCCACTCCCCCGCTCATGGCGACCAGCACACGCATTCCTGGGCCTCCTTGATTCCAGCGGTCGAGTCTACAGGCCCGGGTCAGAAAGCCAGCCTCGCCGATTCGACGCATTCGTCCAGCGCTGCGAGCAGCCGGTCGACGTCCTCGTCGGTGGTGCTCCAGCCCATCGAGAAGCGCAGGCTCGCGGCCGCCTCGTCGTCGCTGCGCCCCATGGCCAGCAGCACCTCGGAGGGCTGGTGCACGCCGGCGCGGCAGGCGCTGCCCACCGAGGCGTACACGTCACGCTGGTCGAGCAGGAACAGCAGGTCGCC
>JAAYZP010000446.1 GCA_012514785.1 Propionibacterium sp.
GACCTCCGCCGGCGGCGCTGCGCTGGACGACGTCGCGAGCATGCGCGACTCGTTCATGGTGGCGCGGCTGGCCGAACTGAGCGACGGCGAACGCGCCACGCTCGCCGAGGCCGCGTCGATCCTGAGGCGGGTGATCGAATGAGCAAGCGCTCCACGTTCGCCTCCTTGAGCATCCGCAACTACCGGCTCTTCTGGAGCGGGTCGTTCGTCGCCAACGTCGGTACCTGGATGAATCGCATCGCCCAGGACTGGCTCGTGCTGACCATCCTCACGGACAACTCGGCGGTCGCGCTCGGCATCGTGACGGGGCTCCAGTTCCTGCCGCTGCCACTGCTCTCGCCCTTGGCGGGCGCGTTCGCCGACCGCTTCCCGAAGCGCCGCATGCTCCAGCTCACGCAGACCGGGCTGATGCTGAATGCGCTGATCCTGACACTCCTGGTGAGCTTCGGGGCCGCGGAGCTGTGGCACGTCTACGTGCTCGCCGTGAGCCAGGGCATCATCCAGGCGTTCGACGCGCCCGCGCGGCAGGCGTTCGTCTCGGAGATGGTCTCGGAGAAGAACCTGCCCAACGCCGTCGGCCTCAACTCGATGCAGTTCAACTCCGCCCGCCTCATCGGCCCCGGCATCTCGGGGCTGCTGATCGGCTGGTTCGGCGTCGCGCCGGCGCTGTGGATCAACACCATCAGCTTCCTCGGCCCCATCCTGGCGCTCGCCGCGATGCGCGCGAGCGAGCTGTTCCCCGCGAGGGTGGGACGCACCGGCCGGGGCGCCGTGCGGGAGGGGTTCCGCTATCTGCTGGGCCGCTCCGACCTGATGCTGATCTTCGCCATGGTCTTCACGCTCGGCACGTTCGGGCTCAACTTCCAGGTCACCAACGCGCTCATGGCCACCGAAGTCTTCGGGCTCGACGCCGACGCCTACGGCCTGCTGGGGTCGGTCATGGCCGCCGGCACGCTCACGGGCGCGTTCATCGCCGCGGGCCGCGGGTACCCCCGGTTCTTCAACATCGTGGGGGCCCTGCTGGGCTTCGCCGTGTGCACGCTGGCGCTCACGTTCGCGCCCAGCTACTGGCTCTTCGCGCTGCTGCTGATCCCCACCGGGCTCGCGTCGATCAGCGTGATGACGGCGGCGAACAGCCGGGTGCAGTTGACCACCGAGCCCGAGATGCGGGGACGCATCATGGCGCTCTACATGGTGGTATTCATGGGCGGCACCCCGATCGGCGCCCCGCTGGTGGGCTGGATCGGCGAGGTCTTCGGTGCGCGCGCCACGCTGCTGATCGGCTCCGTCACGACCGGCATCGTCGCGATCCTGGCCGGTGCCGTGCTGCTGGTGAAGGCCAAGCACTACCCGGCGCCGCTGGAGTTCCTGGAGGTGACCCGCGACCGGGTGCGCAAGCGTCGTCGACGCCGTCGCTGACGGTGCCCTGAGTTGCCTTGGGGGCCGCGCGAAACGGGGGCGCGGCTGACGGCTGAAACGGGTTCGACCATACTGGTACCCATGGGCTCCTCATTTGACGCAGCAGCAATCAGCCTCCGCCTCGCACTGATGGGCTACGGCTCCGACGCCTCGGGCGCAAGCACCGACGCCGGCACCCGCCTCATCACCCCGATCCTCGACAAGCACCGCGAACTCAGCCGCCGGCTCGGCCCGTCGCTCTCACCCATCGGCGCCCGTATCGAGACGTTCCTGGATGACTACTTCGAGGGCACAGACTGGGACTGCAAGCTCCCGGCGCGCACCCTCGTGCTCGACCAGGAGGGCCTGGCGCGCGCGATGAGCCTGCCGAAGGGCGGCGACTACTTCGCCTCCGAGCAGCTGAGCAGCTACCGGCTGGCCAACGGCGTGCTGCACAACCCCGCCAACGACCGACGCACCACCAAGGGCGTGTTCCACATCGCGGAGGGCGGCCTGCCCATCGAGGACGACAAGATCGCGGTGGATCGCGACGTTGCGGCCCGCATCTTCGCGGCCGCGATGCAGCCGCCCGAGGACTCCCTGCTCCTGCCGTATACGGCGGAGGCCGAGGAGCAGGCGCACGTGTGGGTGTCGCTGTTGATGCGTCCCGTCGTCGTGCCCGAGGTGCCGGGCTTCACGCCGGAGCGCACCATGGAGATCCGCTTCTTCGCGCCCGCCACACTGATGGCCAACATCGACTTCGTCGCGGGGATCTTCGGCAACGGGGGCGACCCGTTCCTGCCCGACAACGACGCCGCACTCGACCCCGAGACCTGGACCGGCCACTCCGGCGCGGTCATCCTGGCGCCGCACCTGACGCGGCTGAAGAAGAAGGACCTCGGCCTGCCGCACTACGACGACGCCACCGCGCGTCAGCGTCGCGACGGCCAGTACTGGATCGACGAGGACGAGTTCTACAACAACGGCAGCGCCTTCAAGCTGTGCGTGCGCGACGAGCGCGGCGTCATCGTCACCGTCATCGCCGACAACTACTTCGGGTACTGCAAGAAGGAGGTCAAGGCGCAGATCAGCTACGCCACCAACCTCATGGGGCTCGTGGAGGAGGAGCACGCCGGCGGCGCGCTCGCGTTCCCCCGCTACAACCTCGGCCAGACCTACGCCACGAAGCCGGACACCCCGCAGCAGTTCGCCGACGTCGTCGACCGCGACCCGGGCAAGTGGGACGTGCAGACCGGCGGCTACGCCGTGCACCGCGAGATCGAGGACGTCATCCTCGTGCCCGCCGGCGCTGAGTTCTCGCTGCGCGACGGCTCGGTGACGTGGGGCGACGGCGCGGGCCGCGTCGCGCTGCGCGCCAACAACACCTACGTGACGCCGGATGGCTACCAGATCGAGCTGCTGCACCTGGCCGCCGACGGCGCCCAGTGGACGCTCGTGGGCACCAGCCAGCACCCCACCGAGGCGCACAAACCGGCCACGGTCTCCGGCGGCGGCAAGTCCGAGATCTCGAAGAACATCACCGACGCGTTCGTCACCGGCAGCGCCTACGTCGAGGACTTCACCGCGGACCTCGCGCAGGTGGCGGGCATCGTCGAGCGCGACTTCAGCAACCGCTTCGTCGACGACACGGTGGACCACCGCCCGCTGCTCTCGGACGAGCGCAGCATGGGCTCGGTGATCAAGCTGCTCACGCCGTCGTCGGACTTCACCGACGAGTACAACGGCTGGTTGGAGGCGATCCCGAACCACGTCAAGGAGCTCGTCTTCGTCGTGAAGCGCTTCTACCGGCCCGAGTGGGGCACCGACTGGGCGAGCCACTTCTCCGTGCCGAAGATCAACGGCCGCGC
>JAAYZP010000447.1 GCA_012514785.1 Propionibacterium sp.
GGCAGGGCGGCGACGCCCATGCCGAGGGTGAAGATCGTCGTCGCCAGCCCGATCTCGGGGACGCTGAGCGCGAGCTCCTCGCGCGCGTCGGTGGCGAGGATGGAGAACAGCTGCCGGTCCATCGCGTTGAGCACGTAGGAGATGAGCAGCACGACGAACATGCCGAGGGCGATCTTGTTCTTGCGCCCGGAGTAGGGGCCGATGCGCTCCCAGAAGGTGCCCGCCGGCTGCGTGGTGGTGGTTGCCTCGCTCATGGTCACACCACCCCTCCGCCGTGCACCCAGGCGCCGCCGCGCCGGTCGAGGGCCTTGCCGTCCTCGGCGATGGTCTCGCCGCGGAGGATCGTGCGCACGACGCGTCCCTGGAAGTCGCGCCCCGAGTACGGGGACCAGCCGGCCTTGGACACGACCGCCTCGTTCTCCAACCTCCACCGTGCGGCGGGGTCGACCAGGGCGAAGTCTGCGTCGAACCCGACGCGGACGGCCCCCTTGCGCGGCCACAGCCCGTAGCGGCGGGCGGGCGCCTCGGCGTAGACGCGCGCGACGTCCTCCCAGGCGAGCTGTTCGCGGGCGACGGCGTCGATCAGGGCGGGGAAGGTGGTGTCGATGCCGGGCAGGCCGAACTGCACCTCCCAGATGCTCCCGCAGCCCTTCTGCTCGAGCGTGGAGGGCGCGTGGTCGGAGGAGATGAACGACAGCTCCCCGTCGCGCAGCAGCTCCCACATGCGGTCCTCGTCGTGGCGGTGGCGTGCGCGGGCGGGCGGAGTGAACTTGCGCAGGGCCCCGTGCTCGTGGATCTCCTCCTCCCGCAGGAGGAAGTACTGCGGGCAGGCCTCGGCCGCGATGTCGGCGCCGCGGGCGCGCTCGGCGGCGATGTAGCTGACCACCTCCGGGTGGCTGACGTGCGCGAGGGTGGCGGCGGCCTGGTTGCGTCGCACGAGCGAGGCGGCCACGGCGGTGGCGACGATCTCGGCGTCGCGGTTGCGCCATTCGGGCAGGATGCCGTAGTCGTCGCGCCCGTCGCCGCGCAGGACGGCCTCGGCGTCCTCGGTGAGGGCCTCGTCCTCGCAGTGGATGAGGCTGCGGGCCCCGACGTCGGAGGTGGCGGCCAGGTGGCGGTTCAGGTCGGCCGGCCCGTGGCCGGGGACGCCGTGGGTGGTGCAGGTGAAGACTTTGAAGAAGGCGATGCCCGCCCGCCACAGCGGCGTGACGTGCTCGACGAAGCCGGGCCAGGCGTGGGCGGCGAGGCCGAAGTCGACGTTGGACCGCCCGCCCAGGTACTCCCGCTTCTCCTCGAGGTCCGCCACCGTCCGCACGGGGCCGGCGTGCGTGTGCTCGATGATCGTCGTCACGCCGGCGCGGGCCGCGGCCGCGGTGCCGGTCGGGAAGTCCTCGCGGTCCGTCGCGGAGGGGTCCATCAGGTGGACGTGGGTGTCCACTCCCCCGGGCAGGACCATCAGGCCGTCGGCCTCGATCACCTTCGCGCTCTCGGGCTTCTCGGGGCCGACGTAGCTGATCTTCCCGTCGGTCACGCCGACGTTGAGTCTGACTCGCCCGCGGGCGCTCACAATCGTGCCACCCAAGATGCTGACGTCATGGGACATTAGTACCGCCTCCTTGCGGATCATATAAGTTACCTGAAAAGATATACCGAAACGTATCATGGAGCAAGAGCGTGAAAGCAGGTCGTCGACATGGGTAGAGAAGCTGAGCTGGCGCAGGTGTCCATCTGCGCCCTGGGTGGCACGATCGCGATGGAGGCGGCTTCGGACCGGGACGGCGTCGTCCCCACCCTCACCGCCGAATCGCTCGTCCGCGGCATCCCCACCCTGGGATCCGTGGCGCGCATCTCGACGGCCACCCTCTCGAACCTGCCCGGGGCCTCCCTCACGCCGGCCGACGTGCTGCGCGCCGTCGACTGGGCGCGTGCGGAGGTGGAGCGCGGGTCCGCCGGCGCCGTCATCACCCAAGGCACCGACACGCTGGAGGAGACGTCGTTCCTCGCCAGCCTCGTCTGGGACCGCCCCGCGCCGCTGGTCTTCACCGGCGCGATGCGCTCCCCCGCGCAGCTGTCGGCCGACGGGCCGGCCAACATCGTCGCCTCCACCCGCGTGGCGGCCGCCGACGTCACCCGCGGCAGCGGCGTCACCGTGGTGCTCAACGACGAGATCCACGAGGCCCGCCACGTGCAGAAGGCGCACAGCACCGCGCTGCAGGCGTTCACCTCCCCCACCGTCGGCCCGCTGGGACGCGTCGTGGAGCAGCAGGTGCGCCTCCACCGCCCCGCCGCGACGACGCCCACGCTCCCCCGCCCCTCCGGGGAGGCCTACGTGCCCTTGCTCGAGACCCACCTCGACGACCGCGGCGAGACCCTGCGCGCCGTCCGGGATGCGGGCGCCGACGGCGTCGTGATCGCGGCGTTCGGCGTCGGTCACGTCTCGGCCAGGCTGGCCGACGAGGTCGAGGAGACGGTGCGAAGCGGCGTCCCCGTCGTGGTGAGCACGCGCACGCACACGGGCGGCACGCTGCGCAGCACCTACGGCTTCGACGGCTCGGAGATCGACCTGGCCCGACGCGGCGCGGTGCTGAGTGGTTCGTTGGATCCGCGGAAGTCCCGTATCCTCTTGTGGACGCTGGTGGCCGGCGATGTGGCGGCCGACGAGGTAGTCGGACGCTTCGAGAGCATCGCGGACCCGGCATAGGCAGGTTCTCCGGACGAGTAGAAGGCCGAGTGAGGCACATGACAGCAGCGGACGTCAGCAGACCCACCACCTCGGAGGAGTTCGCGTACCACTCGCTGCGCACGGACATCCTCACCGGCCGCATCGAGGCGGGCGCGCGGATCGTGCAGAGCGACGTGGCGGCCAACCTCGGGCTGAGCGTCACGCCCGTGCGGGAGGCCATGCGTCGCCTCCACGCGGAGGGCCTGGTGGAGCTCGCGCCTCACCGGGGCGCCACCGTCGGCCGCCTGGAGCGGGCGAAGGCGCGCGAGATCTACGACCTGCGCATCACCCTGGAGCCGAAGCTCGTCGAGCGATCGCTACCGACGTTCGATCCCGCCCATGCCGCCATGCTTGTGGACCTGTGCGACCGGATGGACGGGGAGACGAGCGTCTCCCACTTCGCGGAGCTCAACCGCACCTTCCACGACGCGCTGGTCCCGATGGACGACGGCTGGCTGTCCCGCATCGTGCAGATGCTTCGCCAGGCGTCCAGCCCCTACGTCGCGCTGTCCCTGCACGCCGAGCCCGGTCTCATGGCCACGTCCAACAAGGAGCACCGCCGCATGGTGAAGGCCTTCCTCGACCAAGACCTCGAC
>JAAYZP010000448.1 GCA_012514785.1 Propionibacterium sp.
AAGCGTCCCCCGCGTCGCCACGCCACGACGCTGAGCAGTGCGGTGCGCACCCAGCTGTAGGCGAATTCGACGGCGAACCCGAGCAGCCCGCGGGCCTCGGGCGCCGGGCGGTACTTGTAGATGCGGGCGCCGTCGATCTCCTCCCGCGACGGGTCCCCGGGCCCCTTCGGGCAGATGAGGCTGACGCGGTAGCCGCGCTCCAGCAACTCGTGGAATTCCAGCAGGACCCGCCGATCCACCTGGATCGGCAGGTTCTGGACGATGACCAACACATGAGGGTCGGTTCCCCCAACCAAACGACTCATGCGCGCAGTCTAGGTCCGCGCCAACTTCTTCGTTGCTCTTGCCAGAAACTACTTCAGGGTGAATACTAAGGGCTCAAGCGAAAGCATCCGACCACGAAGTTGTCGGTTCGCAGGTTCTCATGATTAATCGGGGGATATATCATGGCTGTTGTTCGCATGGTTGCTCATGCGCTGTCCTTACTACGGCCTTCTGTGGCCACCCCAGCGCAGCAGATGCGCTGGATCGTCTCAGCTCGAGCGCAGCGATCAATACTGGTCATCGGGGATCTCCTGATGGTCCTGCTGGGCTTGGGCGCTGCCGCCGTGTGGGGCACCGCCCAAGGGCTCATCCACTATTCGCCTGAACTGGTCACCATGACCGTCGGATTGACGGCCGGGTGGATCATCGCGCTGGGTCTCAGCGGCGCCTATGCGCTGCGGGACCTGCGCGCAGGCGCCGCGGAATACCGCAACGCGATCACCGCCACCGCCTGGTCGGCAGGCGTGTTCGGCGTCGTGTGCTTCCTGCTCAACTACTCCTACCCGCGCACCATGTTCGCGGTGTGGATCGGCGTCGGCGTGCTGCTCCTGTGCATCGTGCGCTTCGTCCGTCGTCGGGTCATGCACCGCCTGCACGGGAAGGAACTGTTCCTCACTCCGGTGCTCGTGGCGGGCTCGGCCCACCATGTCGACGAGGTGGCGATGGTCTTCGCCCGCGAACGCTGGATGGGTTGCAAGGTGATCGGCGCGGTGACGAACCAGTCGATCCAGGCCACGTCCACCGGGCTGCCGGTGCTGGGCGAGTTCGACAACATCGCCGACATCATCAAGACGCACAACGTGCCCGTCGTGATCTTCGCCGAGGGGTCGTTCGACTGCCCCGGCGACTTCCGCCGCCTCGCGTGGAGCCTCGAGGACCAGCGGGTCCAGATGCTCGTCGCACCGACGATGGCCGACGTCAGCGCCGAACGCCTCGAGTTCCGGCCGGTCGCCGGACTGCCGCTGGTGGACGTCGCCCGACCACGCGCGATCCACTCGCTGCGGTGGACGAAGCGCGCGGCCGACATCGTCGGCGCCGCGATCCTGCTGCTGCTCGCCGCCCCGATCCTGCTGGTCACGGCGCTCCTCGTGAAGTTGGAGGACGGCGGGCCCATCGTCTTCCGGCAGAAGCGCGTCGGCCTCAAGGGCCGCGAGTTCTACTGCCTGAAGTTCCGCAGCATGTGCACCGACGCCGAGGCCAGGCTGGCCGCCCTGCAGTCCAAGAACGAGGGTGCCGGCGTCCTGTTCAAGATGGCGGACGATCCGCGGGTGACCCGGGTCGGCAAGTTCATCCGCCGCTTCTCCATCGACGAGCTCCCACAGCTCTGGAACGCCCTGCGTGGCGACATGAGCCTCGTCGGGCCGCGCCCTGCGCTGCCCCGCGAAGTGGAGCAGTACGACTTCGACACCCGCCGTCGTCTCCAGGTGCGCCCCGGGCTCACCGGACTCTGGCAGGTCTCGGGCCGCTCGCGCCTCTCCTGGGAGGACACGGTCCGACTGGACCTGTATTACGTCGACAACTGGTCGGTCGTGCAAGACCTGATGATCCTCGTGAAGACGGCACGTGCTGTCGTCGGCTCGTCAGGTGCCTATTGATCCCATACCGATAGGTAGCACGGCCCAGTGCACCATCAGCGCATCCGTGGTTCGGACCACCCCAGTTCCCAACCGAACCGCCGCGCTGGTGGTGCACTGCTTTACTTGGACTCGAGGGTGGTTGCCCACTTCATGGTCCGGCGCTTGACGTCGTCTAATTCCCGATCGTCAAGCCCATACGGCGCCACGTCGCCAGGCTCGAACCGAGCCACGCTTCGCAGGCAATGAACAAAGACGCCTTCGTCAAATCCGGCATCAACACGCCCTCCGAGTTCGATCAGTTCCTCGTCCGTGAACGCCCCTGAACGACGGATCGAATCCACATCCAGAAAGTCACGCACGAGTGATCGCGAGAAGAGCGCTGCAACTTTGTTTGCGACGGCGTCCTCGAGTGACAGGACTGGGCCGATCTCGAGTTGGGCGGGCGGGTCGTTGCGGTAGTCAATACCAAGGTCGATAGGTGTGATGTCCCCAGCCGGTCCCTCGACTTCCAGCTGGGCGAATCCCTCGCCACGCCGAATTGGCCTAACCTGAAAGTCCAGCGAACGCAGGACATCGACGAGCCGACTCACAGCCGCTTCGAAGCGTGGCACCGACAACTCGGCGGTGAACAAGTCAAGATCCTTTGTCGGCCGCGAGGTGAGTCCGTGTTCGCGAATAGCTCCGGCGCCAGCGAGAACAAAACCGTCCTCGGCCAGTACGGACAGCGCCGCGATTGCGATCGCACGTTGCTGCGGGTCGTCCGCTACCACGCACCGCCGCCTTGCAGCTCGCTGAACTCCCGTTCCCAGATTTCCACGACCCGCCGATCAAGTCGCAGATCAGGCCAAACGTCCAGCAATCGCGACCGGTTTAGAAACTCCCGCTGGTCCTGCGGCGTGCCCTCCGCAATGACCGCCTCATAGGCACGAGCGGCCCCTGAGTCCGACGACACATCAAAGGTGCGCTTCGGAGCCCAAAAGAGTCTGACCGGCAGCTCGATCAACCCTTCGGAGGGACCAACTAAGTCTGCGAGCGAGCGCGGTGTGGAGTAGGGGCGGGTGGCGCGGTAACGCGTCGGCGTTCGTGATTCTCCGGGCACTTCCCTCTCCTCTCGTCCACTATCCGAGAGTACCCGAGAGGTGGAGAAAGGGAGTGCGCCGGGGCGGTGCACGCCCTTTCCGCCTGGGGGCGGTTCGCCTCCGCAAAATAACGGTGCCCGTCGCATACGCCGGGCGAAGTCGATTAGCGGAGGCGAGCCGGCCGGCAGCCCCGAGAATCAGCCCTCTCGGGCGGCGCGCACGAGTTCGCGCACGCGCGGGATCACCTCGGTGCCGTAGCGCTCGACACTCTCGCGGAGGTGGTCCTCGCGGACGGGGCCGTTGGAGTACTTGATGTCGAAGCGGTCCAGGCCGAGCAGCAGCACCGTCTCCGCGATGCGCTGGGCGACGGTCTCCGCCGAGCCGACGTAGAACGACCCCTGCTCGACCTCGCGCTCGAACTCCCCCACCCCGCTCGGTGGCCAGCCGCGCTCGCGGCCGATCCGGTTGCGCGAATCGATCCACGCGTCGCGCACGCGGTCGCGGGCCTCGTCGTCGCTGCCGGCGATGAGGCCCGGCGAGTGCACACCGAGCGGCATCGGGTCCATGCCGACCTCGGCCTGCGCGTCGCGGTAGAGCTGCACGTAGGGCAGGAAGCGACGGGCCTCGCCACCGATGATCGCGAGCATCATGGGCACCTTGTGGCGCACGGCCCGGATCACGCTCTCGGGCGAGCCGCCCACGCCCACCCAGGCGCCGATCCGGCGCTCGGCGCGCGGCTGGATGACGCCGTCGACGACGGGGCTGCGGTGGGTGCCGGACCAGTTGAACCGTCGCGGCGCGTCGAGGAGCTGCGCGAACATGTCGAACTTCTCCTCGAACAGCACCTCGTAGTCGTTCAAATCGAACCCGAACAGGGGGAACGATTCGATGAAGGAGCCGCGTCCGACGGTGATCTCCGCCCGGCCGTTACTCATGGCGTCCAGCGTGTTGAAGCGCTCCATCACCCGGATCGGATCGTCGCTGGAGAGCACGGTGACGGCCGTGCCGAGCTTGATCCGCTCGGTCACGCCCGAGGCACCGGCCAGCACCATGTCGGGTGCGGAGATCGCGAAGTCCTCGCGGTGGTGCTCACCGAAGCTGATGACGTCGACGCCGACCCTGTCGGCGATCACGGCGTGCTCGACGTGGTTGCGGATCTCCTGCGCCGGCGACAGCAGCGCGCCGTCGGCATCAACCGTGATGTCCCCGAACGAGTCCAGCCCGAGCTCGATACCTGCGTTGTCGGTGACCATGCACCCTCCCCTGGTTGGCTTTTCAACTATTCTACGTGCGCCGCGCGTCCCGGGCAACATCGGTGCGGCACGCCCCGGGCAGCATCTATGGTGGGGGCATGATTTTCATCGTCGTGAAGTACCAGGTCAAGCCCGAGTCCGCCGAACAGTTCATCGAGGCCACGGCAGAGTTCACGCAGACCACTCGAGCCGAGCCCGGCAACGTGTTCTTCGAGTGGTCCCGCAGCGTGGAGGACCCGAACGAGTTCGTGCTCGTCGAGGCGTTCCGTGACCGCGACGCAGGCTCCGCGCACGTGAACGCGCCGCACTTCCAGAAGGGTCTCGACGCCATGCGCCCACACCTTGCAGCCACGCCGCAGATCATCTCCCGCGAGGTCGAGGGCGATGGCTGGGACGAGATGGGCGAGCTCCAGATCGGCTGACCGTGCACCCGCAACCCCCGCCCCAACCACCACCGCTGCTGCAGCATGACTTCGTCGTGCTGCAGCAGCTGCGGGCGGTCACGCGCAGCGACTTCCACTTCCTCGACGCCGCGGGCGCCCCGATCGCGACGGTCACCGGCGGCAACCATTCGTTCTTCATGGGCACCCGGGAGCTCTACGTCTCCGACGTCACGGGCCCCGTGTTCCACCTCACCGACCCCGTCGACTTCATGCTGGACACGTTCGAGTTCTTCGCTCCGAACGGCCAACCGCTGGGCCGGGTGAAGCAGCGGATGGCGGTCATGAACCAGGCGTTCGACGTCGAGGTCTTCGACGGTTCCCGACTCCATCTGGAGCGCCGCGCCTTCTCCCACGACATCACCTTCACCCTCGGGCAGTTCGTCGTCGGGCGGGCAGCACAGCAGTGGGCCGGCTTCACGTCGTTCATGCTCGGCCGGGACCAGTACGGGCTGCAGTACGACCCCGGCGCTCCGCCGCACCACCGCATCGCGATGCTGGCCGCCCTGCTCGCGCTGGACCTGCACGACGCGAAGCAGCAGAACTCGACGTAGCGCCCGCCCTCGCGCGGGGCTGTACACTCACTGCGGCCCTACAGGAGGACTCCATGCCCATCCGCGAAGACCTGCGTAACGTCGCCATCATCGCCCACGTCGACCACGGCAAGACCACGCTGGTCGACGCCATGCTCTGGCAGTCCGGGGTGTTCCGGGAGGGGGCCGACGTAGAGACGCGCGTCATGGACTCGATGGACCTCGAGCGCGAGAAGGGCATCACCATCCTCGCGAAGAACACCGCCGTCAACCACGTCCGCCCCGACGGCACCGAGGCCGTCATCAACATCATCGACACTCCCGGCCACGCGGACTTCGGGGGCGAGGTGGAGCGCGGCCTCGAGATGGTCGACGGGGTCATCATGCTGGTGGACTCCTCGGAGGGCCCCCTCCCGCAGACCCGCTTCGTGCTGCGCAAGGCGCTCGAGAAGCAGTTGCCCATCATCGTCGTCATCAACAAGGTGGACCGCTCCGACGCCCGCATCTCCTACGTCGTCGACGAGGTGTACAGCCTGTTCATGGACCTGATCGACGACGACGCCGCCGACATCCTCGACTTCCCCGTCGTGTTCGCCTCCGCGAAGGCCGGTCGCGCCTCGCTGACGCAGCCCGCCGACGGCGAGATGCCGGATGCGAAGAACCTGGGGCCGCTGTTCGACACGCTGTTCGAGCACATCCCCGCCCCCACCTACGAGGAGGGCGCGACGCTGCAGGCGCACGTCACCAACCTCGATGCTTCCCCCTACCTCGGCCGGATCGCCCTGCTGCGCGTGGTGGGCGGCGAGCTGCGACGGGGACAGCAGGTGGCGTGGTGCCGCGCCGACGGCACGGTGAAGACGGTCAAACTCACCGACCTCCTGATGACCGAGGGCCTGGAACGCAAACCCGCGGAGAAGGCGGGGCCGGGCGACATCGTCGCGATCGCCGGCATCCCGGACATCATGATCGGCGAGACGCTCTCGGACCCCGAGAACCCGAAGCCGCTGCCGCTGATCAACGTCGACCAGCCGTCGATCTCGATGACGATCGGCATCAACACCTCCCCGCTGGCCGGCAAGTCCGGCAAGAACCTCACCGCGCGGCTCGTGAAGGCCCGCCTCGACCAGGAGCTGGTCGGCAACGTCTCCCTGCGCGTGCTGCCCACCGAGCGCCCGGACACGTGGGAGGTGCAGGGCCGCGGCGAGCTGCAGCTGGCGATTCTCGTGGAGATGATGCGACGCGAATCGTTCGAGCTCACCGTCGGGAAACCGCAGGTGGTCACCCGGATGATCGACGGCAAGCTCCACGAGCCCATCGAGCGGCTCACCGTCGACGTGCCCGAAGATTTCACCGGCACCGTCACCCAGCTGCTGGGGCTCCGCCGCGGGCGCGTGGACATGATGTCCGGGCACGGCACCGGCTGGGTGCGGCTGGAATTCCTCGTGCCCGCCCGCGGGCTGATCGGGTTCCGCACGGAGTTCCTCACCGAGACCCGCGGCACCGGCATCATGCACCACGTCGCCGAGGGCTACGAGCCGTGGGCCGGCAACTTCCGCACGCGCCCCACCGGGTCGCTCGTCGCCGACCGCCAGGGTGCGGTCACGTCGTACGCGCTGTTCGGTCTGCAGGAGCGCGGCACGATGTTCGTGAGCCCGGGCGACCCCGCCTACGAGGGCATGGTCGTCGGCGAGAACCCCCGCCCCGAGGACATGGACGTCAACCCGACGCGTGAGAAGAAGCACACCAACGTGCGCGCCTCGAGCGCCGACGAGCTGGAGCGGCTGATCC
This sequence comes from Propionibacterium sp., assembly GCA_012514785.1. Classification (GTDB taxonomy): domain Bacteria; phylum Actinomycetota; class Actinomycetes; order Propionibacteriales; family Propionibacteriaceae; genus Arachnia. The sequence continues at coordinate 6,995 of JAAYZP010000448.1, forward strand.
CGGCGAAGCTGATGAGCCTGGAGCAGGCCCTGGAGTTCTGCGCGGGCGACGAGTGCCTCGAGGTGACGCCGGAGGCGGTGCGGATCCGCAAGGTGAGCCTCAGCGCGAACGACCGCATGAAGCTGCGTCGCTCACAGAAGCAGTAGGCTGCCGCGATCAGACCCGGAAGTTGAACCGTAGTCGGTACAACTTTCGAGTTTGATCGGCCGGATCAGGCTGAGGCGCGCAACTCGTCGAGCTCGCGCTGCAGGTTCGCCCGCGCCCGCTCCTCCCAGTGCTGCGCCCCGTAGTCGGTGTGGAAGAGCCGCTCGCCGCCCAGCAACCGCTCGAGCACCGCGCTGCGCCCGACGCGCCACTGGGCGTCGGTGACGTGCGGCAGCTCGAACCGGATGCCCTCGACGTTGCGCTGGTACCGCTCCCACGGCAGCGCGAGGCCCGCGAGGTCGGCGTCGGAGATGCGCGCACCAGCCGCATCGCGGGGATCGGGGTTGTGCGTGATGGTCACCAGGACGAGGCGGGCCACCTCGTCGATCTCGGCCGGCGTGATCACGCCGTCGAGCAGGCGGCGCGCCAGCTCGGCTGAGGCGAGCTCGTCGTCGGGGGTGGTGTTGGAGTGGACGGCATCGTGGAACCAGAAGGCGACGCGCTCGATCTCACTGCCACCCAGCTCGGCCAGATAGGACAGGCCGGTCTCGAGATGCGCGATGCCGTGGTAGTCGCGGTGCGGCTCGTTCCATCGGGTGCGCAGGTCGTCGAGGATGTCGTCGGGAAGGTCTACCACAGCTGGATCACTCCGTAGGCGATGCCAGCGAAGGCTGCCGCCCACAGCATGCTGGCGAAGGTGCCGATGATGAAGAGCTCGCCGAGGCGGGGATCGTTGCCGGCGCGCAGTTCGGGGTATCGGCCGAGCCCCTTGACCGCGAGGATGAACGCGAGCCCGGCGGGGAATCCCGCGACGATGCACGCGTAGGTGGCGATCCGCTCCAGGATGCCGATCCAGCGGCCGCCGGGGAGCCGCTCCTCGACGTCGAGCAGCTGGGGCTCGCGTTTCGGCTGCGGCGGGTCGATGCGGCGCAGCAGCGCGCGCACCGGCGGATTGCCGAGCAGGGCCAGCAGCCCGCCCGCGGCGATCACCGCGCCTTGCCAGACGACTTCCACGCCACCTCCAATTAAGGTAAAATCTTCACATGGCAGATATTCAGGTATTCCCTTCATGCGTGGCGCTGCTGGCCGACCTGGTCAGGTCCCGCGAGGGGGACCGTCGCGAATCGCACGCGATCGTGCTCGACGCGATCGAGGAAACCAACGCCAACGTACCCCAGCTCGATGCCCTTCGCGTGACCATCGGCGACGAGTTGCAGGGTGTCTACGCCACGCTCGGCGACGCCCTGGCCGCAAGCTTCCGCCTGCGGGGCCTCCTGTGGGGCGCCGTCGACATCCGCTTCGG
>JAAYZP010000449.1 GCA_012514785.1 Propionibacterium sp.
GCAACCCGCTGCGCGCGACGATCGTGATCTCCGCGCCCAGGTCCCGGTACGCCGTGGCCAACTCGCAGGCGGCCACCCCGCCGCCGATGATCACGAGGCTCGCCGGGACCTCGTCGGCGCTGGTGGCCTCGCGCGTCGTCCACGGCTCGGCCTCGCGCAGCCTGGGGACGTCGGGGACGGCGGGATCCGTGCCGGTGGCGATGGCGACGGCGTGCCGGGCCAGCAGCCGACGGGGCGGTTCGCCGTCGCGTTCGACGACCACCTCCCGCTCCCCAACCAACCGCGCGTGGCCGCGCACGAGCGTGAGCCCCGCGTCCTCCACCCACTCCACCTGGGACGCGTCGTCCCATTCGGAGGTGAACGAGTCCCGCCGGGCGAGGACGTCGTCGACGTCGAGGTCGCCCACACGGACCCCGCCGACGGCGGCCGCCGCGCGCCGGGCCTCGCCGGATCGCAGCAGGGCCTTCGAGGGCATGCAGGCCCAGTAGGAGCAGTCGCCGCCGACGAGGTCCTGCTCGATGATGGCGACGTCGAGGCCGCGTTCGGCGGCGCCGGCGGCGACGTTCTCGCCCGTCGATCCGGCGCCGATGACGATGAGGTCGAACTCTGAGGTATCCATGCTCCATCCTGCAACGCCACCGGCTCGGAATCCAGGGCCGGCGCTACGCTGGGGCGCATGACCCAACTGCCCGAGCCGCTCACCCGGCAGGACATGCAGCGCATGACGCGCGAACGTTTGGTGTTCACGGCCCGCGCCGTCTTCGCCCGCGACGGGTTCCATCGAGCCAGCCTGGACGAGATCGCGAAGGACGCGGGCTTCTCCAAGGGCGCGATCTACTCCAACTTCGGCAACAAGGCCGAGCTCTTCCTCGCGGTGATGGACGCCAACATCGTCGCCTCGCTCGACGATCCCGGGCAGGCCGAGCCGATGGGCACCCTCCTGGAGGAGCACCCCGAATTCGACGAGGCCATCCGCGGGTTCTCCCTCGCGACACTGGAGTTCATCGCCATGGCCGCACGCGACGAATACCTCGCGGCCGAGACCGGCAAGCGCGTGATGCTGCTCGTCGAGGGCTACGCGGAGGTGGCGCGCCGCGCGGGCGTCGAGGACAGCGACGTTGCCGCCCTCCAGCTGGGCGCGCTGCTGACCGCGCTCGACCAGGGCTCGGCGGTCCTCAGCCTCGCCGCCGGCGGCGTCCTCACCGACTCGTCACTGGAGGCCGGCATGCGCGCCCTGCTCGCGCTGGGGAGCCCCGACGCCGAGGACGTCGCCGACGTGCGGATCACCGACGTGCGGCGCAACGTCGCCGAGGATCTCGGCCCCGCCTACCTCGAGCAGCTGCAGCGGGAGGAGTAGCCGCACGTGTCCGCGACGATCGACGCCGCCGTCCCGCTCCTACTCAACTACCTGATGCTCGCCCTTCCCGGGCTCGCGCTGCTCGCCATCTGTTTCTGGCTGGCCCGCGGGGACCGCGACCCGCTGCCCCGCATCATCATTCTGCTCCTGGGGTTCATCCTGATCCGCGACGCCATGACCCCGGCCGGTCTGTGGGAGTTCGGGCTCGTCGACGGCGTGGTGCCCTGGCTGCGCATGTCCGACAACTGGGCGGTGCTCGTCGTGTTCGGCCTGGGGAGCCTGCTGCTCGTGGCGGCGACGTTGCGCGACCGCGGCCTGGCCCGGCTCGTGCGCTGGGGCGACGCCCGCCCCACCACGATCCTGCTCGGCATCGCGGGCGGGGCGTTGGCGTCCGCGCCGGTCCTCGCGATCTCGTTCGCCCACGCGCTCGAGGGCCGAGGCGGCGTCGTCGCGCTCGCGCTGCTACCGGCGCTCGCGTTCTTCGCGTTCGCCGGCAACCTCGCCGAGGAGGTGTTCTTCCGGGGATTCCTCCAGGGGAGGCTCGAGCGGGCGATGTCTGGCGTGCGCGCCGCGCTGCTGTCGGGGTTCCTGTTCGCGGCGTGCCACGCCTTCCTCGCCACGACGGTGACCGCCGTCGGCTGGCCGCTGCTGGCGTTCACCCTCTGGGAGGGCCTGATCTGCGCGTTCCTGCGGCTGTGGCGCGGGGTGATCCCCGCAGCCATCGCGCACGGGCTGGCGATCTTCCTGCTCAGCAGCGCCCTGATCTGACCCGACTCAGAGCGCGCGCCGCGGGGCGGCGTCGTCGGGCGCGAACTCCTCCGCGCTGCGCTCCGCCTCCTCCAGGCCTGCGGGCTCGGTCCGCTTCGTGAACGGCCACCACACGGCCGGGCCGATGTGGAGCACCAGGCCCGGGATGAGCAGGGTGCGCACGATGAGCGTGTCGATGAGCACGCCGAATGCGACGATGAACGCCAGCTGGATCATGAACATCAGCGGGATCACCGCCAGGGCCGCGAACGTCGCCGCGAGTACGACGCCGGCCGACGTGATCACACCGCCCGTGACGGCCAGCGACTTCAGCACGCCGGCGCGCGTCCCGATCTGCAGCGTCTCCTCGCGGGCGCGTGTCATGAGGAAGATCGTGTAGTCGATGCCGAGCGCGACGAGGAACACGAATCCGTAGAGCGGCACGCTCGGGTCGGCGCCGGGGAACTTGAACACGTGGTTGAACACCAGCGCGGCCGTGCCCATCGCGGTGCCGAAGCTCAGCACCGTCGCGGAGACCAGGATCACCGGTAGGAGCACTGCCCGCAGCAGCACGATGAGGATGAGCAGCACGACGACCAGCACCAGGGGGATGATCGTCACGAGGTCCCGCTGGGCGGTGGCGTTGCTGTCGATCGCGGTGGCGGTGGTGCCGCCGACGAGGATGTCGTCGTCGAGCGCGTGGAGCTCCTCGCGGAGTTCGAGGACGGTGGTTTCCGCCTCCTCGGAGTCGGCGACGTACTCGAGCGTGGCCTGGATGTAGACCTTCCCGTCCTGCACCTTCGGCTCGGCGTTGGCGGGCGGGATGCCGGCGGGAGAGCCGTTGGCGGCGGTGAGCGTCGCGCTGCCCACGCCCTCGGCGTCCTCGAGGATGGCGAGCGCCTGGTCGGCGGAGGCCTCGGGGACGATCACCGACGTGGGCGAGCCGGAGCCGGCGTCGAAGTGGTCGCTGAGGACGGCCTGCCCGGACTTGGCGTCGGAGGCGCCGAGGATGACGTCGGACTGCGCCACACCGTCGGCCTTGAGCGTGGGCAGCCACGCGGCGCCCAGCATGAGGAGGAGTGCGGTGACGACCCACACCTTGCGGGGGCGCTTCTCCACGGCGGAGGCGATCCTGCTCCAGACGCCCGTGCTCGCGGAGGCCGCCGGCTTCGGCTTCGCCGGCCAGAATGCGGCGCGCCCGAAGCAGTAGAGCAGGGCCGGCAGCATCGTGAGCGCGGCGAGCCAGGCGAACACGATCCCGGTGGCGGCGATGGGGCCGAGCGAGCGGTTGGAATTGAGGTCGGAAACGAGCAGGCAGAGCAGCGCGATGGCGACGGTGGACGCCGAGGCCGTGATGGCGCCGAAGGATCCCTTCCATGCCGTCTTGATGGCATGCCACACCGACTCGGCGCCGTTGAGCTCCTCCCTGTGCCGGGCGACGAGCAGGAGCGCGTAGTCGGTAGCCGCGCCGATCACGAGGATCGCCAAGATGCCCTGGGACTGGCCGTTGAGCTGGATCCAGTCGGCGGCGGCCATGTAATAGACGACGAGGACCGCTGCGCAGAGTGCGGCGATGGAGGTGAGCATCACGAGCAGCGGCAGCAACACGGAGCGGTAGACGATGACGAGGATCACGAGGACGACGCTGAGCGCGACGATGAGGAGGAGGCCGTCGATGCCGGCGAAGGCGCTGGCGAGGTCGGCGCTCAGGCCGGCGGGGCCGGTGACGTGCAGTTGCGTGGAGGCGAAAGGGCCCTCGCGGTGGTCGGGGTCGCCGCCGGGCGCGACGAGCGCGCGGATGGCTTCGACAGTGTCGCCGATGTCGGCGTCGTCGGTGTTGATCAGCGCGATGTACTGCACCGCGAGCATGTCCTCGGACGGGATGGGGCCGATGACCTGGTCCACGCCGTCTACTTCGCCGATGTCCTCTGCGAGCGGGGCGAAGTCGCCGATGTCCTGCTCGGCGAACTCCTCGTCGAAGTCGGCGACGACGATCGCCGGGATCTGCGAGGACTCGCTGAACTCCGAGACCCACTCCCCCGCCAGCGTCGACTCGGCGGTGGCCGGGAGGAAGGTGGCCTGGTCGTTGGAGCTGACGTCGGCGAGCTTGCCGAACGTGGGTCCGCCGAGCGCGGAGACGCCGAGCCATCCGAGGACGACGAGTACGGCGATGACGATTCTCACGGTCACGTGGGCCTTGGTTGAAGAATGCACGGGACGACGATAGCAGATACCTCGACCATCGAGATACTCGATAGGTGTATATAATTGCGGCGATGGATGCACATGAGGAAACACTGCGCGCGTTGGTCTGGGCGCTCCGCGAGTACGCGGAGACCTCGGAACGCGTCGTCGAGAGCTCGGGCACGGCTCACGGCGTGCACCGCACGGACATGCGCACCCTGTCGCTGCTGATGCGGCGCCAGCGGGAGGGGGATCGGACGACGCCGTCCGACCTCGTCCGGCTCTTGGGACTGACTTCCGCTTCGGCCACCGCGCTGGTGGACCGGCTGGTGGAGCACGGGCACGCGGAGCGGGCGCGGTGGGAGAAGGACCGACGGTCGGTGAC
>JAAYZP010000450.1 GCA_012514785.1 Propionibacterium sp.
CGTCGACTCATCGCTCGCCTCCGTGTCGGAGATCCCGTGGCCACCGCGCTCGCGTAACGCAACTATCCTATCGACCGCGGGGCCTCCGCGTCGGTTCCATCTATGAGAGAGACGTCTGGGTGGCTCTTTAGGTTTACACGAGTCGTCCGGTTCGTGTCGACAGATAATTTGGACCGGAGCACGCAGTTCGACCATGAAGGGGCCGCTCGGACACGTCAGCGCCAAGAGGGTCCTGATCTTGGACGGGCGCCCCGCGACCCCGGCATGAGGAAACGATGGTACACCCGCTTCACGCGAAGGTGGCAGAAGAACTTGAGAGGCGTCTCGAAGGCCGCGGGACACTCATGAGGGACCCGGCCTGCAACGGCGTGCCGCTGTTCGTTGGAGCCGAGAAGAGGCTTGACACAAGAATGTGTGAGTCGACCTGCTCATCGTCTCGGAGAAGGGAGTGAAGGTCATCGTCGAGATTGAGGAGTCCGACCTCAAGCCGACGAAGATCTGCGGGAAGTTCCTGCAGGCGGCGCTCGCGACGCACTTCATCCACGATTCGCAGGTGAATCGAGTGCTTCCTTATGACGAGCGTGTGCTGTTCGTCGAAGTAATCGACGGTTCGAAGTGCCTCAAACCACATACCCGCCAGAAGGCGCGAGGTGAGTTGATCGAGAGCGAGATCCAGAAGCTGGTACCGCTGGACGGCAGGGGCATCACCCACTATCGACTGTTCTTCGTCGGCGGCGAAGGAGGCGAGCAAAGTCTGGGGCGGGTCGGCGAGGCAGTGTCGCGGTTCCTCGACGGAGCGTGAGTGCTCGAAGGGCGTTGGCAAGTCGTTGGCTGCTACAATGCCGCTCCGCTGCCAGTCCAGACCGGAGCCGCCCTGTGAGCTACCCGTGCCGTGGGATTGCCGTTGGCTGACTTATGACAGTGCCAGCAACGAAGCTGCTTCCTTGCCCGGGTGGCCACTAGATGTGCGATGGTTTTCGTTCAGACCCGACGAGTTGCTGTGAAAAAGTACTGCGTAAGTTTGCGATTTACAAACTAACGCAGTAAAATCGCACCAATGGATGAACGACCCACAGGAGAATACGGCGTTTCCCGGGGCATAGCCCTCGCTCGCGGTCTAGCTGAGGCCGGACTGTACGTCTTCACGACCGAAGACGCCGTCAGGCTGCGCCCCGACGACGTTAGCCCGACGACGGTGCGCTATCTGCTCAAACTGCTGACCGATGCGGGCTGGATCATCCGTTTGCGTCGCGGTCTCTATGCCGGGACCGGCCGGTTACCGGGCGGTGTAGACGTGCCTCCTTTCGTGATCGCCACCTCGCTGGTGAGCCCCTCGGCGGTAGCGTTCTTCTCGGCTCTCGCGCACCACGGGTTGACCGATCAGATCCCGCGAGTGATCACCGCGGTCACCCCTCGGAAAGTGGTGGCCCCAAGCATGAGGAAGGCCGGCCAAGCGGCCGGGGAACGAGTAGAGCATCTCTGGCACGCCGCGGGCCTCGATTTTCGGTATGTGACGATCCTCCCCAAGCGCTTCAGCTTTGGCGTCGAAGCGGTCTGGCTGGACGAACGCTTTCGAGTGTCCGTCACCGACCGAGAGCGCACCGTGCTGGACCTGTTTGCGCTGCCACGCCTGCTGGGTGGCCTGGGCGAAGGCCTCGCGGTTCTCGAACGCGCCGGGGACGCTATCGACCTCGAGAAGTTGGTCTCCTACGCACTTCGATACGATTCTGTCGCTGTAGCTAAGCGACTCGGCTGGAGCTTGGAGCAAACCGGCAGCGGCGGTTCGGCTCTCGCCTTGCTTCTTGGGTTGCCCGCTTCACACCTCACCGCCCTCGATCCGGGCCGGGTGCGCCGTGGGCCGCGTGACCGACGCTGGATGATCATCGACAACCGTGCCGAGGACCGGGTATGACCGAGGGACTGTCTCCACTCCGAGACCGCTTGCGGAAGGCTGCTCAAGGCCTGGGCGTACCTATCGACGCGGTTGAATTCGACTACGGCCTCAGTTACGTCTTGGCCGCCATCTTCGCTCGGCCTGAACTCCGTAAGGCGCTTGTCTTCAAGGGGGGCACGGCACTTGAGAAGGCGTACTTCGCCGGTTATCGGTTCTCGCGCGATCTAGACTTCACTGCCGTTGGAGGGCCACGGGGTGATGAACTGGAGCGGACCATGGAGGTC
>JAAYZP010000451.1 GCA_012514785.1 Propionibacterium sp.
CGCGATGCCGACGAACGCCACCGATCCCACGGCGATCCCCGTCGCGACGCGCTGCACGGCCTCGGTCGGGTGCCCGCCCGAGGTGGCGGTGCCGTCGAGCGCGTCGCCGACCGGCGGCGGGACGAAGCGCGCATCCCGCGCAGCTGGCTCGCCGTCGGCCGAGGGCACGGCGAGCCAGACCGTCTCCGTCGCGGAGTCGGAGATGTTGCGAAGCCGCAGTTTCTTGGGAGTGGCAGTGAGGCCGCGCGGCAGTGCGTAGGTGATGGTGGCGGCCTCGTCGGGGGCGCTCTGCACGTAGCCGTCCCCGGCGGTGAGGTCGCTCCACCGGCCGTCGTCGTCCTGGATCTCGACGGCGTAGCGGGTGCCGGCGATCGTGCCGACGACGTGCAGGTCCAGTAGTTCGCCGACGGGTTTGGCGTCGCCGTAGCCGTCGCCCAGCACCGTCGGGATGCGGGCGCCGAACGGGACGAACGTGCCGACGGTGCGGGACACGTCGGTGCCCGTGACCCCCTCGACGCTGATCAGGGCCCAGCCGCTGGAGCGTTGCCCGGCCACCGCGGGGATGGTGAGGTCGACGTTGGCGACGCCGGCGTAGCTGGTCAGCAGCTCGACCCCGTCCCCCAGCGGCACGAGCTCGCGGAGCTCGGCGCCGTCGGCGATCGCCTGGTACGCGACGACGCGCACCCGCGTCTGCGGTCGTCCCTGCACCGTGACCGACACGGTCGCGCCTTCTCGCGCCCGGTCCGCCACCCGGATGGCGCAGCCGCGTGGGGCGTCCGCGCAAAGCGCCGTCGCCTGCGGGGGCGCGTCGGCGAACGCAGGCAGGGACGGGAGGACCAGGGCGGCGACTCCGACTGCCGCCAGCAACGCCCGTCTCATTCGTCCTCCATCGGCGGGGCGGAGGAGGTCCGGAGGCCGAGGCCCGCGGCGGTGCCGAGCCCGCCGAGCACGACGACGGCCAGGGCCGCGGTCAGCCAGGACGACCCCGCCGGGGCGGCCTCGGCAGCCTGCGCTTCCGGCTGCCGGTCCGCGCCCTCGAAGCCCCACACCGGGGTGGGGGTGGTGCTCGGCGTGTCCATCGGCGCGCCGCCCTCGGTCTCGACCTCGGGGTCCGTCGACGGCGTCGGCGTCGGGGTCTCCGGCGCGGTCGTCGGCGTGGGAGCAGGTACCGACGACGGCGTTGGGGGCACGGTCGGCGGCGCGCTCGTGGGTGATGGCGACGGTGGCTGGGGTGAGGTCTGAGCGCTTGTGGGTGCGGGCGCCGGGGGAGCGGCGGGCGTCGGCGTCGGTGCCTCTGTGGGCTGCGGTGCTTCGGTGTGGCCCGGCTCCGTCGAGGGCTCCGCGCTCGGCTCCGGCGAAGGGCCCGGCGCGCTCGGGGTTTCGGAGGCCTCGGGCTCCTCGCTCGGCTCCGGCTCCGCGAACGCGGGCACCCGGACAGGCGTGCGTTCGATGCCTTCCTCGGTCAGCGCGATGCCGACGAAGGTGTCGATCATCGGTTCCGGCATCCAGTAGCTGCGTCCGAGCCAACCGTCGTCCTCGCCGCGGGTGTAGTGCCAGGAATGGCCCTCGGGGGTGGGGATGTTGTTGACGTCGGTGATCAAACCGACCAAGGCGTACGGGATACCGGCCGACGCCAACACCGCCTCCGTCTCGGTGGCGCCCCGGTCCGGATACTCGCCCGATCCGTCGAGGGTGATGCAGCGGATGAGCTCGGTGCCCGAGCCGGCGTCGGGCGTCAGGGACCAGTCGACGATGACCGTCTGCCCCTCGCCCGCGCGGCAGGGGCCGTCGCGCCATTCGGCGTTGGCGGGCAG
>JAAYZP010000057.1 GCA_012514785.1 Propionibacterium sp.
CACCTGCTTCGAGCGGGACCGGGACCGCATCGTGCATTCGGCCGCCTTCCGGCGACTGGCCGGCAAGACCCAGGTGGTGGTCTACCCGACCGACCACCAGCGCACCCGCCTCACCCACGCGCTCGAGGTGGCGCAGTGCGCGATCGCGATGGCGCGCGGCATCGGCGTGAACGTGACGCTCGCCGACGCCATGGCGCTCGGCCACGACTGCGGCCACGGCCCGGGCGGCCACGCGTCGGAGGACGCGTTCGACGAGTTCATCCCCGAGGGGTACGAGCACGGACCCTGGGGCGCGGACGTCGTGCTGGCCGACCTGAACCTCTGCGAGGAGACCCTCGACGGCATCCGCAACCACTCGTGGTCCCGGCCCGCGCCGTCGACGGTGGAGGGCGAGATCGTCAGCTGGGCCGACCGCATCGCCTACTGCGCCCACGACCTCGAGGACGCGATCCACGCCGGCATCGTGAGTATCGACGACGTGCCCGAGGCGGTGCGCGCGGTCGTCGGCGTCACGCGACGCCAGCAGCTCGCGACGTTCATCACCGGCGTGATCGAGACCACCACGGCCACCGGCCGGGTCGGCCTGGACCCGATCCGGGCGGGAGCGCTGGCCGAGCTGCGTCGATTCAACTACGAGCGCATCTACACCCGACCCGAATCGGTGCAACAATCGAAGACGGTCGTCAAGATCCTCAGGGCGCTCGTGAACTTCTACGTCGAGCGTCCCGACGAGATGCCGGCCGAATACCGTGCACAGGACCTCGTCCGGGGCGCGGTGACCTACGTCGGCGGCATGACCGACCGATTCGCATTCGAGCAGGCGAAGCGACTGCTCGGATGGGACCCGAAGAAGTTGCCGCGCGGCATCGGCCGAGGCGCGTAGCCAGATCGCAAGGAGCCCCAAGATGTTCGGACCGTGGAAGCGGGAGCGGGAGTTCGACCACCGCCTGCAGGCGCTCGAGTCGAGGCCGGAGCCGGTCCCCGTGCCGGAGCCCCTCGTGCTGCCCGAGCGGCCGAGGCTGTGGAGCGACAACTTCGGCCGCGTCGCCACCCGCGCGCTGCAGCTGATCATCGTCCTCGTGATCCTCGCTGCCGCCATCTGGGGCATGCAGATTCTCAGCACCGTGGCCATCCCCATCGTGTTGGCCCTGATCTTTTCAAGCACCTTCTGGCCCCTGACCCGCACGCTTCGACGCACGCGCATGCCGCACGCGCTGATCGCCGCGATCGAGCTGCTGGGCATCCTGCTGCTGCTGAGCGGCGTGGGTTGGCTGGTGACCTGGGCCGTCACGGACCAGTGGGGCGAGATCAGCCTGCGGGCGCAGGAGGGGTTCACGCAGCTCATCGACTGGGCCGACGACCTGCCATTCGCGTTCACGATCCCCGATCTCGACGAGATCATCGACGTCGTGGTGGACTTCGTCACCACGGCCCAGTTCGGCGCGGGTGCGCTCGCCGGTGTGAGCATGGTGGCCACCTTCTTCACCGGGCTGGTGCTGATGGTCGTGGTCCTGTTCTTCTTCCTGAAGGACGGCCCCGAGATCTGGGCGTTCCTGCAGCGGCCGTTCAGCGGCGCCTCCCTCGCGCGGACCCGCCGCATCGGCGAGAAGACCGTCCAGACGCTCGGCGCCTACGTCCGCGGCACCGCGACGGTTGCCCTCGTGGACTCCGTGTTCATCGGCATCGGGCTGGTGGTCCTCGGGGTGCCGCTGGCCGTGCCCCTGGCCGTGCTCGTCTTTCTCCTGTCGTTCATCCCGCTGGTGGGTGCCACCGTCGCGGGCGCGCTGGCGGCGCTCGTCGCGCTGGTGGCCAACGGGCCGGTCAACGCGCTGCTGGTGGTCGGCGTCGTGGTGCTCGTCAACCAGCTCGAGGGCAACTTCCTCCAGCCGGTGGTCATGGGGCGCGCGCTGAAACTCCACGCCCTGGTCATCCTGCTCGCGCTGACGATCGGCACCATCCTCGCCGGCATCCTCGGCGCCGTCCTCGCCGTGCCGATCGCGGCCGTCGTGTGGGGCGTGATCAAGGTGTGGGACGGGCCCGATCTGGCGGCACGCTGGTTCCGGGCCCCCGAGCCGGAGCTTTGATCCCGCACTAGGATGGCGGGCGTGGCTGGGCGTATCAGGGAAGAGGACATCGCGAAGGTTCGCGAGCGCTCCCGCATCGACGAGATCGTCGCCGAGTACGTCATGTTGCGCAACGCCGGCAGCGGGTCACTGAAGGGCCTGTGCCCCTTCCACGACGAGAAGACGCCGAGCTTCCAGGTCACCCCGTCGCGCGGGTTCTACTACTGCTTCGGCTGCGGCGAGGGCGGCGACGTCATCTCCTTCCTGCAGCGGCAGCAGAACCTCTCCTTCGTGGAGGCCGTCCAGACCCTGGCGGACCGGGCGGGCGTCGAGCTCACGCTCGAGGACGACGGCATGCCCGCGCGCCGGCCGGGCCTGCGTAAGCGCATCCTGGAGGCGAACCAGGCCGCGGAGGCGTTCTACGTCGCGCAGCTCGGCTCGACCGAGGCGATCGTCGCGCGCCAGTCCCTCGACGGCCGCGGATTCTCCCGCGAGCACGCCGAGCACTTCCGGGTCGGCTACGCGCCCAAGCACGGGCAGGCGCTCCGCCAGACCCTCCACGCCGAGGGCTTCGACGACGAGGTGCTGCGCGCCGCCGGGCTCGTGCGCGAGTACGGGCGGGACTTCTTCACCGGGCGCCTCCTGTGGCCGATCCGCGACTCGGCGCAGTCGGTGCTGGGCTTCGGTGCGCGCCGCATCCACGACGACGACAGGCTCCCCGCGAAATACATCAACACCCCCGAGACCCCGGTCTACAAGAAGTCCTCCGTGCTCTACGGCCTCGACCTCGCGCGCCGGGAGATCGGGAAGCGCTCGCAGGCGGTCATCGTCGAGGGCTACACCGACGTCATGGCCGCGCACATCGCAGGGGTGGAGACGGCCGTCGCATCCTGCGGTACCGCGTTCGGCGACGACCACGCGCGCGTCCTGCAGCGGCTGCTGGGTTCCCGTGACGGGCTGCACAGCGAAGTCATCTTCACGTTCGACGGCGACGCCGCCGGCCAGGCCGCCGCGCTGAAGGTGTTCAAGGGTGACCACAACTTCGTGGCGCAGACCTACGTCGCCATCGAGCCCACCGGCATGGACCCGTGCGACCTGCGGATCGAGTCCGGCGACGCCGCCGTGCGCGAGCTCGTCGCCCGCCGTATCCCGCTGTACCGGTTCGTGATGGAGAACATCGCCAAGCGCTACGACCTCGACCGCGCCGAGGGTCGGCTGGGCGCCGCCCGCGAGGCCGGGGGGCTGGTCACGTCGATCCGCGACCAGTCGCTCGTCTCCCAGTACATCCGGGACCTGTCGCAGATCCTCGGGATGGACGTCGAGGAG
>JAAYZP010000452.1 GCA_012514785.1 Propionibacterium sp.
CGACCCTGGACGTCCTTCGAAGCGATCGACGTCAGGCACCGCCCCAGCGCGAAGACGGCCAGCGCGACGATGATCGCCACGCCCGCGGCGAGACCACGCCCCACCGCTGCGGTGAGCGCCATGCCCGCGACGGCGAGCGCCTGCACGAGCGCGCCGCCCGCGAACACCCACTTGCGGTGCCGCACGCGCACCACCCACGGGGTCAGGAGCGCCTGGGGCAGCATCGACAGCGACTCGCGGATGGGCACGAGGACACCGATCAGGGCCGGCGGTACCCCGAGCGCGTGGAACAGCCAGGGCAGCACCGTCGACGCGTTCATCGTCTGGTCGCCGGTGGATTGGAGGGCGCTGGCGGCGACGATGCGCAGTCCGTTCGCCGGGACGTCGCGCTGCACATCCTCGGGCAGGGAGGCCTCGGCCTGCGGGCTGCGCCGCAGCAACAACGAGTAGATCTTCCCGGCCATCTGCACGCCAATACGGTACCGATACACCCGAACGCTCACTCACGCCACCCAGGAGTTGTTTCCACAAAGGCTCCGTGGCAACTTTTGGCCAAGCTCGTTCGTTTACTGAATGATCGTGTATGTATTGCTATGTCGGTTGTGGGCACCGGGACAGTGTCGCTCGGGCAGCCGGACCGGACTTGTTGAAGGGAGCCAGCGTTGGCCAGGAAGACGGTAGCCGTGGGATCCACCATCGGGCTACATGCGCGCCCCGCTCGGATCATTGCCGAGGCGGCGCAGAAGTTCGATGATTCCATCGTCCTGTCATTCAACGGCCAATCGGTGGTGGCGGAGTCACCCTTGCTGATCATGTCCCTGGGGGCCGAGCACGGCGCCGAAGTCACCGTCTCCAGCAGCAACCAGGAGGCCACCGACATGATCGCGTGCCTCCTGTCGCAGGACCTGGACGACGACCACTAGGCGCTGGAGCCTAGGAGAGGTTGCGCCGGTCCCCCAGGTCGAGTTGGCGCTCGATCGAGGCGATCAACTCGGCCGTCATCCTGGGCATCGTCTCCGTCTCGGGGCCCTGGTTGGAGAGCTGTTCGGGATTGAGCAGGCCGTCCACCTCGTCGGCGGTCAGCAGCCCGCGGTCGATCACGAGGTCCCGCACGGTGCCCTCGCCGCGGAGCGCGGCTTTGGCCACCTCTGCGGCGCGGATGTAGCCGATCGTGGGCGTCAGTGCCGTGACGACCCCCACCGAGCTGCCCACCATGGCGTCGAGCCGTTCGCGGTTGGCGGTGATGCCGTCGATGCAGTTGATGCGCAGCGTCCTGACGGCGCGACGCAGCCAGGTCACGTTCTGCTGCAGGACGTGCGCCATGACGGGCTCGAAGGCGTTGAGCTGCAACTGGCCGGCCTCGGAGGCCATGGTGATGGTGACGTCGGAGCCGGCGATGACGTAGGCCACCTGGCTCACGGCCTCGGGGATGACGGGGTTGACCTTGCCGGGCATGATCGACGAGCCCGCCTGGCGCGCGGGCAGCGAGATCTCCCCCAGCCCGGCCTGCGGGCCCGACGACAGGAGGCGGAGGTCGTTGCAGATCTTGCTGAGCTTCATCGCGGTGCGCTTCAGCACCGACGACGAGCTCATGAAGACGCCCGTATCGCTGGTCGCCTCGATGAGGTCCGCCGCGATCTCCAGCCGGGGCTCGCCGGTGATCTCGCGCAGGTGGTAGATGACCGACTCCGCGTACCCGGGGCGGGCGGTGATGCCGGTCCCGATGGCGGTGGCGCCGAGGTTGAGCACGAACAGCTGGGGCATCGCGTCGCGCACCCAGGCGATGTCTTCACCCATCGTCGAGGCGAATCCGCGGAACTCCTGCCCGAGCGTCATGGGCACCGCGTCCTGCATCTGCGTGCGCCCGACCTTGAGGACATCGCGGAACTCGCGGCCCTTCTGGCGGAACGAGTGCTGCAGCAGCTCCAGCTCCGAGATGAGCTTGCGCATGCCGTAGACGACGGCGAGCTTGACGGCCGACGGGTAGGTGTCGTTGGTGGATTGGGACCGGTTCACGTGGTCGAGCGGCGAGATGTAGTCGTAGTCGCCCTTCTCGCGCCCGGAGAGTTCGAGGGCGCGGTTGGCGATCACCTCGTTGACGTTCATGTTCGTGCTCGTACCCGCCCCGCCCTGGATGACGCCGACGACGAACTGGTCGTGGAGCTCGCCGTCGATGATCTCTTGGCAGGCGGCGTCGATGTAGCCGGCGCGTTCGGCGTCGATGTCGCCGAGGTCCCGGTTGGCGCGCAGCGCGGCCTGTTTCACCTGCGCGTAGGCCACCATGAAGTCCGGATAGACGCTGATCTCGCGACGGGAGATGCCGAAGTTTTCCAGCGCCCGCGCCGTGTGGACGCCCCAGTAGGCATCGGCCGGGACGGCCAGCGCCCCCAGCGAGTCGCGTTCCATCCGCACGGTCATCACAAGTCCCCGGCCAGCTTGTCCAGCAGGAGGGTCTCGGCGAGCGCGGCCTTGGCGAAGTCGTCCAGGCCGAGCGACTCGTCGATGCCGTGGATCCGCGAGAGGGGGTCCGTGACGGCGGTGACGAGTACCAGCGAGCCGGGGTTGCGGGCCGCGAACTGCGCGACGATCGGGATGGAGCCGCCGATGCCCACCTCGACGGGCTCCGTGCCGAAGGCCTCCCGGAGCGCCGCCACGGCGGCCTCGGCGCGTCCGCCGCTGAGCTCGGTCCTACTGCCACCGGAGCCGCGACCGAGTTCGACGTCGACCCGCGCCCCCCACGGGGCGTTCTCCAGCAGGTGGCGCTCCAGCGCCTCGCCGGCGGCCTCGGGGTCCTGCGTCGGCGCGAGCCGGACGCTGACCACGGCACGCGCGCTCGCCACGAGCACGTTGGACACATCCTTGACCGGCGTGGCGTCGATCGCGAGCACGGAGGCGGTGGGCTTCGTCCACATCCTGGCGGCGGCGGGGCCGTCGCCGATGAACTCCACGCCCTCCAGCAGCCCGGTTTCCTCCCGCAGGCGTGCCTCCGAGTAGTCGGTGGCGACGTCGTCGGAGGCGTCGAGGCCCTCGATCGCGACGTTGCCCCGCTCGTCATGCAGCGTGGCCAGCAGCCGGGCCAGCGCGGTGAGCGCGTCCGGGACGACGCCGCCGTAGCCGCCGGAGTGGAGCGGGCTCTCGAGCGTGGAGACGGTCACCTTCGCGTCGACGAGCCCGCGCAGGGTCGTCGTGATCGACGGGGTGCCCACCTCCCAGTTGATGGCGTCCGCGACGACGTAGACGTCGGCGGTGAGCTCGTCGGGGTACTTGTCGAGCATGGCGTCGATCGTCGGGGAGCCGAGCTCCTCCTCGCCCTCGATGAAGACCTTGACCCCCACTGGCGGCTTACCGTCGTAGGCGCGCAGCGCGGCGAGGTGGGCGGCAAAACCGCCCTTGTCGTCGGCGGTGCCGCGGCCCCAGAGCCGGCCGTCGCGCTCGACAGCCTCGAAAGGCGCGCTGGTCCACTGCGCGAGATCGCCGGTGGGCTGCACGTCGTAGTGCGCGTAGAGCAGCACGGTGGGCTGCCCCTCCGGCGCCGGGTAGTGGCCGTAGACCGCGGGCTTCCCGCCGGCCTCCAGCAGCCGCACCTCGGGGCAGCCGGCGTCACGCAGGAGGCGGGACACCTCGTCGGCGGCGGCGAGCACGTCGTCGTCGTGCTCGGGCAGCGAGGACACCGAAGGGATGGCGACGAGGCGCTGCAGATCGGCGATCACGCCGGGGAGGACTTGGTCGAGAGCTGAACGGATCACCGAATCAGCTTATCCCCGGCACGTCACCCGCGCACTCCGCCCCAGCAACAAGCGTCAACCCATCGCGTCGGGGATGGGGCGCTGCCAGATTGTGCGGGCGTCGTCGAGGCCGACGCTGAAGCGCCCCACGAACTCGAGCTGGTCACCGCCGGTGACCTCGCCGATGCGCGTGACGGGCACGCTGTGCTCGGCGCACAGCGCCTCGAAGCGCGCCACCTGGGTGCCGCCGAGTGAGACGATGGCCCTTGCGGACGACTCGCTGAACAGCTCGACGGTGGGGTCCTCCCCCGGCAGCGTGACGGCGAACCCAAGGTCGTTGTGGAAGGCCGACTCGGCCAGCGCGACGGCCAGCCCGCCTTCGGACAGGTCGTGCGAAGAGCTCAGCAGGCCCTCCTTGGCGGCGACGCCGAACACGGCTGCGAGCGCCTTCTCCCGGCCGAGGCGGACCGCCGGCGGCATGCCGCCGAGGTGGCCGTCGTGGACTTCCGCCTCCCAGATCGATCCCGACAGCTCCTCCGCCGTCTCGCCGAGCAGGAGGATCGCGTCGCCCGGGTGCTGGAACGCGGACTTGATGCGGGTGCGGACGTCGTCGATCACGCCGAGCATGCCGATGGTGGGCGTGGGCAGGATCGCCGAGGTGCCGGTCTGGTTGTAGAGGGAGACGTTGCCGCCGGTGACCGGCGTGCCGAGCTCGCCGCAGCCGTCGACCAGCCCGAGGATGGCCTCGACGAACGTCCACATCACCTCGGGGTCCTCGGGCGAGCCGAAGTTGAGGCAGTCCGTGATCGCGACCGGCTCCGCGCCGGTGACGGCGACGTTGCGGTAGGCCTCCGACAGCGACAGCTGGGCGCCGAGGTACGGGTTCAGGAACGTGAAGCGGGAGTTCGCGTCCAGCGAGAGCGCGATGCCGAGGTGGGTGTCCTCGTCGATGCGGACCATGCCGGCGTTGTCGGGGTGAGCGAGGACGGTGTTGCCGCGCACGTAGCGGTCGGCCTGCTGCGTCACCCAGCTCTTGTCCGCGACGTTGCCGTTGGCGAGCACCTTCTTGAGCGCCACCTCGAGCCCTGCGGCGGAGTTGTCCCGCGGGAGCTTCTCCGCGCGGTTGGCGTTGACGTCGTCCAGCCAGTCGGGGCGGTGGTAGGGGCGCTCGTAGACGGGGCCGTCGTGGGCGACCGTGCGGGCGTCGACATCGACGATCGTCTCGCCCTGCCACTCGATGATGAGGCGCTCGCCGTCGGTGACCTCGCCGATCACGGCGGCCTCCACGCCCCACTTGGCGCAGATCTCCATGAAGCGGTCGATGTGCCCGGGCTCGACGATGGCCATCATGCGTTCCTGCGACTCGCTCATCAGGATCTCCTCCGGCTGGAGGTCCTTGTCGCGCAGCGGGACGGCGTCGAGGGTGATGTGCATGCCACCGTCGCCGGCGGCCGCCAGCTCGGAGGTGCCGCAGGAGATGCCCGCGGCGCCGAGGTCCTGGATGCCGGAGATGAGCCCCTCGGCGAAGATCTCCAGGGTGGCCTCGATGATGAGCTTCTCCATGAACGGGTCGCCGGCCTGCACGTTCGGGCGCGCCTGCGGGCCCTGCTCATCGAAGGCCTGCGACGACAGCACCGAGGCGCCGCCGATCCCGTCGCCGCCGGTGGAGGCGCCGTAGAGGACCACCTTGTTGCCGGCGCCGGTGGCGTGGGCGCGGTGGAGGTCCTCGTGACGGAGGACGCCGATGCTGAGCGCATTGACCAGCGGGTTGCCGAGGTAGGACGGGTGGAACTGCACCTCGCCGCCGATGTTCGGAAGGCCGAGCTTGTTGCCGTAGTCGCTGGCACCGGAGACGGCCCCGGTCAGGATGCGGCGCGTGTCCTCGGCGTCGATCGGGCCCAGCCGCAGCGAGTCCATCACCGCGATGGGGCGGGCACCCATCGCGAGGACGTCGCGGACGATGCCGCCGATGCCGGTGGCGGCTCCCTGGTAGGGCTCGATGTAGCTCGGGCTGTTGTGCGATTCGGCCTTGAACGTGACCGCGTACCCCTGGCCGATGTCGACGACGCCGGCCTGCTCACCGATGCCGGCCAGCAGCGGGCCGCGCGGCGTCTCCTGGCTGAGCGCGCCGAACTTCCTCAGGTGCACCTTGGAGGACTTGTAGCTGCAGTGCTCGGACCACATGACGGAGTACATGGCGAGCTCCGCCGACGTGGGGCGCCGGCCCAGGATCTCGCGGATGCGCGCGTACTCGTCGTCCCGCACTCCGAGCGACGCGTAGGGCTGCTCCACGTCCGGCGTATTGAAGGCATTCGAAACCGTATCTAGCACGAGCACCAATCTATCGGCTCAGCGCCCGCCGCGCGCGCTCACCGTGCCGGTAGGTCGCGCGCGGCGGGGCCGGGGCGGCGTAGGGTTCGGTGCGTGTCCATGAGTCTCGCCGCCGCCCGCCGGGTCGCGATCGCCGCGCAGGGGCTGGACCGCGCCCGGCCCGCGAACGTCACGGTGCGGCAGCTGATGGGGATGTACGACCGGATCGGGCTCACGCAGATCGACTCCGTCAACGTGCTGGCCCGCGCCCACCTCCTGCCGGCGTTCTCCCGGCTCGGAGCCTACGACGTCGACGTCTACGCCCGCGCACATCGGGGCCGCCCGCCGCGCCTGATCGAATACTGGGCGCACGAGGCCGCCTACGTCACGCCGTCGGTGTGGCACTGGCTGCGCCCCCGGATGGAGGCCTACCGCACCGGGGGCCACTGGTCGGTGGCGCTGCGCACCCACGACGACGTCGTCCGAGAGGTGCGGGGGCTCGTCGAGGAGCACGGGCCGACGACGGCGCGCCAGATGCACGAGATCCTCGGCCACGAGCGCGCCGCCCGCACCCACTGGGGATGGAACTGGACGGACGCGAAGCGCGCGCTCGAGACGATGTTCGCCACCGGGGGCCTCGTCGTCGCCCGGCGCAACGCGCAGTTCGAGCGCATCTACGACCTCCCCGAGCGGGTCCTGGGCCCGCTGGGGCCCCCGCCGGATGCCGACGACGCCGCCGTCGAGCTCGTGCGGATCGCAGCCCGGGCGCTCGGCGTCGCCACGCTCACCTGCCTGCGCGACTACTTCCGGATGGGCGCGGCACCGACGCGGGCGGCGATCGCCGCGCTGGTCGGCTCGGGCGAGCTGGTGCCCGTCGACGTCGAGCGTTGGGGCCCGGCCTACCTCCACACGGACGCCCGACGCCCGCGGCGGGTGGAGGCGCGGGCGCTGCTTGCGCCGTTCGACCCGTTGGTGTTCGAGCGCAAGCGCCTGGAGTCGCTGTTCGGGATGCGGTACCGGATCGGCATCTACACGCCCGCTGCCGAGCGCGAGCACGGCTACTATGTGCTGCCGTTCCTGCTCGACGAGCAGATGGCGGCGCGCGTGGACCTCAAGGCGGACCGCCGGAGCGGCGCGCTGCTGGTGCGCACCGCGTTCGCCGAGCCCGGGGCGCCGGCCGGGACCGCCGTCGAACTCGCGGAGGAGCTGCGGGAGATGGCTCGCTGGCTCGGGCTCACCGACATCCGGATCGACGACGCGCCCCGCGGCGACCTCGTCCCGGCCCTCGCCCGCGCGCTCAGCTGACGGGTTGGAACGCCTCGGTGATGCGCACGTCGTCGGGGTCGACGAACGGCGAGGTCAGGTCGTGGATGCGTGCCACCGTGTACTCGTCGGCGACGAGCAGCTGGAAGTCGACGGTGCCCTCCACCCCGCCCGCGCCGCCGCTGATCAGGAAGCCCTGCAGCTCGGGATCCGCGAACACGGCCTCGGCGGCCGCGCTCCGGTCCGCCGCCGTCGGCAGATCGCGCTGGACGACGCAGAGGTCGCCCTGCCACACCTCCCGAAGCTGGGCGTGCGCCACCTCGGGGTCGCCCTGGACGATCACGTTGAAGAAGTTGCGGCCGTCGGAGACGTAGGCGATGACGTAGCCGGGCAGGTCGGTGAGCGCCGCGTTGAGCGCCATCTCATCGGTGGCGCCGTCCTCCGTGGCGCCGCGACGAGGATCCTCGCAGAGCGGCGGGAAGTCGGGGATCTCGGGTGGCGTCGTCGGCGTGACGCCGGCCGGTGGCTCGAGCGTGGGCGGCGCGCTGAGCGTGAACGTCTCCCGGGCATCGTCGAAGTGCCCCACCACCCAGGCGCTGTCCACCCAGCGCACGCCGCCGTGGTCGGTGGCGTCGAGTGCGCCCCAGTCGATCTCCCCGATCACCTCGGGGCCGCCGCAGGCGGGCGGCAGGGAGGCGCCCCACGACGTGCACAGCTCGACGGTGGATGAGCCGCGCTGCCGGATGAGCATGACCTGGCCGGCGCGCTCGTCGGCGGGGGGCGTCGTGGGCGCAGGCTCGGTGGGATCGGGCGACGGCGCGGCCGGTACGGCGGGCGTGACGGGATCCGCTCGCATCCAGAGCATCGACCCCACCAGCCCCGCCACCAGCACCACCGCCAGCACGGCCGCGACCATCGCCCGACTGGTATTGCGTCCCATGGCTCTCCTCCTCGAGCTCCTGCCATCCCAAGTATGCCCGCCCATGATTCTCGGTAGGCTCGCGGCGTGTCGGAAATGGTTTCAACGGGGATGCAGGCGGCTGCGTCGAACGGGCCGTCGCCACATCCCGCGCTCGGGCGCTTCCTCCTCCGCGCCGACGCGGAGCCCCGCCTCCTGATCATCCGCGCGCCCGAGGGGGTCGGACGCCGATGGTTCGCCCGCAGCTGGTGCGCCCGGGACGGCGCCGCCGACGAAGGGCACATCGTCGAGTGGTCGCCTGACGAGGATGCCGAGACCATCATCCGGACGCTGACGCGCGTGCTGGCCGAAGCCCCCACATCCCGGGTCACGCTCATCGCCCACGCCTCGGCACCGATCGCGCGCATCGCCGCCGCGTTCGCCTGCCGCGTGGCCGGGCCCGCCGACCTCATGCTGCGGGAGGACGAGATCGCCGCCGACGACCCCGCCGGGATCCACGATCTCACTGGCGGCTGGCTCGTGGCCGTCGACGATCTCCTCCACCCATCGGGCACCCCCGAGTCCGCACGGCGCGCACTGCTCCCTCCCCTCGCGCGCTGGCTCGCCGCGCGCGATCCCGACGACGCCGTCCCCGAGGTGGCGTTCCTGCCGCACTTCACCGCCGACGTGCTCCTGGCCTTCGAATCCCCCGACGGAAAACTGCCGCCGACCCAGCGCGACCTGCTCGACGACGGTCTGCTGCACCCACGACCGGACGGGGAGGTGTTCATGCCGGACCTGGTCCGGTACGCGCTGCAGGACCTGGTGCGCGAACAGGACCCGGCGCTGGTGCCGAGGCTGGTGGAGGCATCGTCGTCGGCCATCGCCGACACGGGTGACATGGAGACGGCGATCGACACCGCCGTCGGCCAGCGGGCGTGGCCCGCCCTGCAGAACCTCCTCCTCGAGCGGTGGGCGGACCTCTTCACCACGGACGCCCGGAAGCTGCGAACCGCGGCGAAGGCGTTCCCGCGGTTCCTCCTCGACCGCACCGGCGAGTTGAACACCGTGCTGCGCGTACTCTCGGCCGCCGGGCCGGACAGGATGCTCCTGCCCCTGCCCACGCTGCCGCCCGACCTGACCCGGGACCGGACCGCCGCCCGGCTGCAGCAGCGCGCCCTGAAGCTGGCCGAACGGCCCGACGCTCGCGCGGTGTCCTACGGGCTGCTGGAGATCAGCCACCTGCGGCTGGCCGGCCACTTCGTCGAGGCCGCCCACGCCGCCACGCGGCTCCGCCCTGTGTTGGCGGAGGCGACCGCTTCGCGCCCCGTCCCGGGCGCGCTCGGGGCGCTGGCGGAGATCCACGCGGGCATGAGCTTCCACCTCGCCGACCGCCTCCCCGAGGCACGGCTCGCCTACGAAGCCGGGCTGCACCGGGCCCGCGCAGACAACCACCACTTCCTCGAGGCCGATGCCCTTTCGAAACTGGCCTTGCTGACCCTCCAGGGCGGCCACACGGACGAGGCCCGTCGTCTGGTGGAGGACCTTTCCGAGCCGCTCGACAAGGTGGGTTGGGGCAAGAGCATGGTCGGGCGCGCCGGGACACTGGCGAAGGTGTGGATCGCGCTGCACGCACTCGACCTGGACGGGGCCGACGACGCCCTCCGGTCCCTCCCGGAGAAACCCGACACCGACGAGTTCTGGGTGGTACATGCCGTGCTGCAAGCACTCGCAGGAACGCTGCGGGGCGACGGCGAGCACGCCGCAGCCACCCTGACCGCGCGCCGCGACGAACGACCGTACTCGGCCGCCGCGCCGATGTCGGAGCGGATGATCACCGAAGGCTTGCGCTGGATCGAGCAGATCACCGGGACCGCGTCGGCGGTTCCCGGCTGGCAGCGCAATCCCGAGTTGGCGAACCTGGAGTCGCTGCGTCGCCTCCGCACCGGACCGTTCGACGCTGTCCTGCACTCGCTGGACACCCCCGAACGCACCAACCCCAGGCAGCGGCTCACGGCGCGGTCGCTGAGGGTGCGCGCGTTCCACAACCCCGACGTCGACGACGGAACGCTGCGCGAATTCTGTCGGCAGTGGGAAGAGTCCGGCGAACTCTCCGACCTACTCCCCCTGCACCTGCTGGGCCGGACGCCCGAACTGCGGGCGAGCGGCATCCTCAGCGAGGAGCAGGCCTGCCGGCTGGAGGCCCTGCCGAGCCCGACGCCGGCCGGGGAGGCGGCACCGGAGCTCACGCCGCGGGAGGAGGCGCTGTTGACCCTCCTCCGCCAGGGCCGCACGCGACGGGAGATGGCGCAGCTGACGATCCGCAGCGAAAACACGATCAAGAGCCAACTGCGCAGCCTCTACGCGAAGCTGGACGCTTCCAGCGCGACCGAGGCCCTGGAGAAGTCCCGGCACTTCAACTTGTGAGCGTCGGCGGCGACGGCGGACCGCTCGGGGTTCAGGCGCGGACGCTCAGGAACCGCAGCACCGACTCGAAGAACGGCCTGCCGTCGGACGAGGGGCCCGTGACATCGTCGACGCTGTACTCGGGGTGCGGCATGATGCCGACGACGTTGCCGCGGGCGTTGGTGATGCCGGCGATGTCGTTGGCGGAGCCGTCGGGATTGTCGAGGTAGCGCAGCACCACCTGGTCGTTGTCCTCCAGCTGCTGCAGCGTCGCCGCCGGCGCCTGGAAGTTGCCCTCCCCGTGCTTCAGCGCGAGCGTGATCTCCTGGCCGCGCTCGAACGCGACGGTCCAGACGGTGTCCTTGGTCTCGACGCGCAGCCTCTGGGGCCGGCTGATGAACTGCTGGCCGGCGTTGCGGAGCAGGACGCCGTCGAGCAGGCCCGCCTCGCACAGCACTTGGAAGCCGTTGCCGAGCCCCAGGATCGGCGTGCCCCGGCTCGCCTCATCGGCCACGGCCGCCATGATCGGGCTGAACCGGGCGAGGGCGCCGGCGCGCAGGTAGTCACCATGCGCGAAGCCGCCGGGCAGGACGATGGCGTCGACGCCGTCCACCGAGTCGGATGCGTGCCAGAGGGCCACCGGCTCGGCGCCGGCCGCGCGGACCGCGCGCTGGGCGTCCACGTCGTCGAGCGAGCCCGGGAAGGTGATGACGCCGATCTTCGTCATTCGGCCACAACTTCGAACGATTCGACGACGGTGTTGGCCAGCAGGCGTTCGGCGGCGTCGCGGATCTGCGCGAGGACCTCGTCGGTGACGTCCCCGTCGATCTCGATCTCGAACCGCTTGCCCTGCCGCACGGACATCCCGGTGAAACCGAGCCCCTCCAGGGCGCCGGTGATGGCCTTGCCCTGGGGGTCGAGAATCTCCGGCTTCGGCATGACGTGAACAACGACGCGTGACATGGGATAACCCTAGCGCGAGCCCACCCCGGGCCGCCTCTTAGACTCGACATATGACCCAACCCGCAGGCGCACGCCCCCGCTCCCCCTGGTGGGCGGCCGCCGTCGCCGCGGCGCTGCTGGCCCTCGCGCTGGTCGCCCTCATGTGGCCGGGCGACGACGAGCGCTTCCCGGAGACCGTCGCGCCGGTGCGCCCGTCCGGGTCCATCTGGGACGAGTTGCCCACCCGATCGGCGGATCCCGCACCCGAGGCGCCGATCGTGGCGCAGGCCGACGTCACCGACTGCCCCGCCGTCGACGAGGTGCGCGTCAGCCCGGATGTGGCGGGGTTCGTCGTCGGCGGCGGGCTGGTGTTCCCCGTGCCCGCCGACTGGGAGCCGACGAGGGAGGTGGCGCACTCGCTGACCGACGAGCAGGGGGTGCAGCGGTTCTTCGGGTCGACGGCGCTGCGCAGCACCATGTCCGTGGGCGAGGTGCGGCGGGCCGAGGGGTTCATGGACGTGGAGGAGGCGGCTTGGAACGTCTTCCACTGCCACCTCGCCTCGACGAGGTTCCCCAGTAACAACATGGGCTACGACCGGCTCGCGTCGCGCGCGGTAGAGGTGGACGGCGCCGAGGCCTGGCGGGTCCGCGCCGACGTCAGCTCGATCCGGTCGGGCGCGGGAGGGACGATGTTCGACATCGTCGCGGTCGAGGCCGGGAGCGACGATGCGTTGGGGGTATTCCTGTCGGTGGCGATGGAGACCAACGGCCTGGCCGACGACGACGTCGCCGCCGCGATCGAGGGGCTGAGCCTGCACCGCTGACCTGGCTGGGCGGCAGGCGACGCCTGTGCGGCGAGGTCGCCGCACAGGCGTCACTTGCCCTCGGCTCAGACGCCGGTGGCCGGGGGGCCCGGCCTGACCGGCGGCTCCGTCGGCCGCGGCGTCGGCTCGGGCGTCGGCGTCGGCGTCGGCGTCGGCGTCGAGTCATCCTCGACGACCGGGAACACCCAGGCCTCCACCCCGTC
>JAAYZP010000453.1 GCA_012514785.1 Propionibacterium sp.
ACGCCTGGAAGACGGTGGGATCCTGGTGGCCTCTCTTCTTCGAGAGTGCGTCCGCACGGGCGCGCTCTCGCTGCTCCGTCATGAGGGTGCGGAAACCGGCCTCGTCCACATCCACGCCCTGCTCGCGCGCGATCTCGAGTGTGAGGTCGATCGGGAAGCCGTAGGTGTCGTGCAGTTGGAACGCCTCCTTGCCGCCCAGCGTGGCGTCGCCGGCGTCCTTGGCCTTGGTGACGGCGGTGTCGAACATCACGGTGCCGGACTGCAGGGTGCGGCGGAAGGACTCCTCCTCCGCAGCGGCCAGGCCGGAGACGCGGTCCCAGGAGGCGGTGACCTCCGGGTAAGAGACCTCCATCAGGGCCTTCGACACGGGCAGGAGTTCGCCGAGCACCGGGTCCTGGACCCCGAGGAGGCGCATCGAGCGGATGACGCGGCGCAGCAGGCGGCGCAGCACGTAGCCGCGGGCCTCGTTGCCGGGTGAGACGCCGTCGGACATCAGCATGAGGGCGCTGCGCACGTGGTCGGCGACGACGCGGAAGCGCACGTCGTCCTCGGCGTCGGCGCCGTAGCGTCGGCCGGAGAGCTCGGAGGCCTTCTGGATGACGGGGAACACCTGGTCGGTCTCGTACATGTTGGCCACGCCCTGCTTGAGCAGTGCGATGCGTTCGAGGCCGGCGCCGGTGTCGATGTTGCGCGACGGCAGGGGACGCAGCACGTCGAAGTCGTCCTTCGCGCGCACCTCGCTCAGTTCCTCCTGCTGGAATACGAGGTTCCAGATCTCCAGGAAGCGGTCCTCGTCGGCCTCGGGGCCGCCGTCGGGGCCGAACTCGGGGCCGCGGTCGATGTAGATCTCGGAGCAGGGTCCGCCGGGTCCGGGGACGCCCATGTGCCAGTAGTTGTCCATCAGGCCGCGTTCCTGGATACGTTCCCGCGGGACGCCGGCCGCCTGCCAGAGGTCGATGGTCTCCTGGTCGCCGTGCAGGGCGGTCACCCAGACCTTGTCGCCGTCGAAACCGAAGCCGCCGTCGGCCTCGGACTTCGTCACCAGGTCCCAGGCGTAGTTGATCGCGCCTTCCTTGAAGTAGTCGCCGAAGGCGAAGTTGCCCAGCATCTGGAAGAAGGTGCCGTGGCGGGTGGTCTTGCCGACCTCCTCGATGTCGAGGGTGCGCACGCACTTCTGGGCGGAGACGGCGCGCTGGTACGGCGCGGGCTCGTCGCCCAGGAAGTACGACTTGAAGGGCACCATGCCGGCGTTGACGAACAGCAGCGTGGGGTCGTTGTACAGCAGCGAGGCGCTGGGCACGATGGTGTGGTCGAGGTCAGCGAAGTGCGTGACGAATCGGTTGCGGATTTCCGCTGTCTTCATGGTTCTAGTTCTCCGGGATGTTGAATTCGTGACGCAGTTCGGCCTCGCGTTCGGCCATGGCGGTGCGGAACGTGGCGGTGAAGCTTCCCAGCTCGACGGCCGCATCGTCGCCGCGTTTGGCGATCTCCTTGCGCACGGCCTCGGGCAGGTACTGGCGGTAGAGCTTCTTGCCGCGGAAGATGGCGTAGCTGGCGGCGGCCGCGCCGGCGGTGAACCAGAACAGGCCCCTCATTTCTTGGACCCCTGGATCGCCTTGCGCATGCCATGGCTGAACGCCGCGGTCTTCACGAGCGGCTTGCCGATCACTGCGCCCATGAGGTTGGAGAACCGTGCGGCATCCTCGGTGACGTTGGCCGCGTGGGCGGCCACCTTGCCGGCGTCGTCGGTCACGACGGCGAGCTTGTCCAGCTCGATGGTGGCGTTGCCGACGGTCACCTTCAGCTCCTCCAGGACGGGCACGGTGGCGTCGCTCACCTCGCGGACGGCGCGCGTGGTCTCGTCGAGGGTGCGTCCCAGCTTGATCAGGGGCACCGCGAAGAGCGCGACGAGGACGCAGAACGCGATGGCGGCCACCATGGCGGCCAGTTCGGCGACGGTCATCGTTTCTCTCCTCGCTGCTTCGACGGCGTAACTCTATCCGAGAGGACTTCGCGGATCGAACGCACACGCTCCGCGATGTGGCTCTCGGCGCCGTTGGTGGTGGGCTCGTAATACTGCGTGCCCACCAGGTCCTCCGGCAGGTACGTCTGGGCGACGATGTTGTGCGGGTAGTCGTGGGGGTACTTATAGTCCTTGCCGTGACCGTAGTCCTTGGCCGCGGCGTAGTGCGCGTCGCGCAGGTGGAGGGGCACGGGCCCTCCCTTGCCGGCCCGGACGTCGGCGATGGCCCGGCCGATGGCGTCGTAGGCGGCGCTGGACTTCGGTGCCGTGGCGGCGACGACGGTGGCGTGGGCCAGCGTGAGCCTCGCCTCCGGCATGCCGAGCAGCTGCACGGCCTGCGCGGCGGCCACGCAGGTGGGCAGCACGTTCGTCGCGGCGAGACCGATGTCCTCGGAGGCGGAGATCATCAGTCGGCGGGCGATGAAGCGAGGGTCCTCCCCCGCTTCCAGCATGCGGGCGAGATAGTGGAGGGCGGCGTCGACGTCGGAGCCACGGATGGACTTGATGAAGGCGCTGATGACGTCGTAGTGCTGGTCGCCGTCGCGGTCGTACTGGAGCGTGGCGCGGTCGACGGCACTGGAGAGGATCTCGGCGGTGATGGTGGGCTCGTCGAGCGCGACGGCGGACGCCCCGGCCTCCTCAAGATAGGTCAGCGCGCGGCGGGCGTCGCCGCCGGACATCCGGATGAGCTCGGCCCGGGTGGCGTCGTCGATCCCGACCGCACCGTCCAGGCCGCGCTCGTCGACGATTGCCTTGTCGATCAGGTCCCCGATGTCGGCGTCCGTGAGCGGTTTGAGGCGGAGCAGCAGGGAGCGGGACAGCAGGGGCGAGATCACGGAGAACGAGGGGTTCTCCGTCGTGGCGGCGATGAGGGTCACGATCCGGTTCTCGACGGCAGGCAGCAGCGCGTCCTGCTGAGTCTTGGAGAAGCGGTGCACCTCGTCGATGAAGAGAACCGTGGGTGTCCCCTTGACCAGCGCTCGGCGGGCGGCGTCGAGTTCTGCACGGATCTCCTTGACCCCGGCGGAGACCGCGGAGACCTCGACGAAGCGGGCCCCGGATTCGCGGGACACGATGGAAGCGAGCGTGGTCTTGCCCACGCCCGGCGGGCCCCAGAGGAACACGCTCATCGACTGGCCGTCGACGAGGCGCCGCAGCGGGGAGCCGGGGGCGAGGAGGTGTTGTTGTCCGACGATCTCGTCGAGCGTGCGGGGTCGCATGCGGACCGCCAGCGGGGCGCCCTCTTCGCGGACAGCGGAGAGCGAGCCGACGCTCTGGCCGGAATCCAGGTTGCCGAAAAGGTCGTAGCTCACCCGTCCACCCTATTAGGCGGAGCAACTGAGGGATCAGCGCAGGCTCTGCAACGTTGGCTGACACACGAGCGCCTCGCGCTTAGCAGTAAGGATTTGCACCACCGGTAGTGCAAATCCAGACGGCTAGTGGTCGGGGAATGGTTTCGACGGACGCTCGCTGGCGCTCGCTGCTCAACCATCAATGGGCCTTGTTGATTGAGCTTCGCGGCGCGACGAAGGAGCCCGCGATGGTGGTTCCTGAGCTCGTGCCGCGACGGAGTCGCTGCACGATGGTCGAAGGATCGAAATCACCGTCAGATCTCGCTGGGATCGGGTTCCTGCGCATGTCCCCCTTAGCCGTCAGGATTTCCCCCACCGGTGGGGGAAATCCTGACGGCTAGTGGCGGGTTCAGGCGACGGGGCGGAGGGTGGCTTGGGCGAGGGTCCAGGCG
>JAAYZP010000454.1 GCA_012514785.1 Propionibacterium sp.
GGCCACACCGAGGCGGGCCACCTGCCCGAGCGTTAGGTAGATCCTGCCCACCTCCACGGTGGTTTCAAGACCTGTTAGCGCTATCAGCTGAGCCGGGACGCGCTGGCGGGGTCGATCACGAAGCGGAGCGGCTCGCGGCGCAGGAAGCGTTCGATCTCGTCGACGGCGGCCTTCCCCTGCCCGAACCGGGCCTGGGTGGTTGCGCCCGCGACGTGGGGGGCGAGCAGCACGTTCGGTAGCCCGTACAGGGGTGACGACGGTGGCAGCGGCTCCTCGTCGAAGACGTCCAGCCCCGCGCGGATGCGTCCGGAGACCAGCTCATCCTCGAGCGCGGCGCCGTCGACGATCGCCGCCCGGGCCGTGTTGATCAGCACGCCGCCGTCGGGCATGAGATCCAGCTCGCTGCGCCCCACCAGGCCCATCGTCTCCGGCGTCACCGGCGCGTGCAGCGCGACGACGTCGCTCGCCATCGCCTCCTCCAGGCCCACCAACCGCACGCCGACCTCGGACGCGTGCTCCTCCGGGAAGTAGGGGTCGTAGGCGACGATGTCGTCACATCCCAGACCGCGGAGCATCTTCGCATGCCACACGCCGACCCTGCTGAGCCCGACGAGTCCGTGGCGCAGCGCGTCGATCGAGTCGCCGTACTCCGGCTGCCGGCTCGCGATGTAGTCCCTCGTGTCCTGCATGGAGCGGTCGTAGGTGTGCACGTGGCGCAGGATCGTGAGCGTCATCGTCAGGGCGAACTCCGCGACGGCGCGGGCCATGGGATCGCTGCCAGCCTGGCTGACCACGACGTCGCCGGCGAGGACCTCGTCGGTGATCACCGAGCGCCAGCTCCCGGCGGTGTGCACCACCAGGCCGAGTCGGTCGGCGTCGAGGCCCTCCAGGAGCGACGTGCCCCAGCCGGTCACCAGGACGTCGTAGTCGCGGCAGAGGCCGGCGGGCAGGGCATCCGCACCGTCCGGCATCACATCGACCTCCGCCAGCATCTGCAGGCGGTCCCACGTGCGCGACTCGAACAGGATCTCCCGCAGGGGCGATGCCAGCCCGACGTACACGCGGGCAGGGTGATCAGCACTGGCCATCACCCCAGCCTAGAAAAGGTTTTCGCTACTGTCAACGCCTCGATCGGCGAACTCAGAAGAGCAGGCTCGAGAGGCGGCGTCGCGCCTTGGTGACGACGGGCTCGGCGCGCCCGATCACCTCGAAGAAGTCCAGGATCCGCAGGCGCACGGCCTCCTTCTCGTCCTCGTCCGCCGCCGCGAGGAACGCCAGCAGCCGCTCCAGCCCCTGCTCGTACTGTCCCTGGATCACTTCCAGGTCGGCCGCATCCAGCTGCGCCTGCAGGTCCGCGGTGTCCGAGGACTTCGCGGTGATCGCCGCCGGATCGAACCCCAGCGAGCGCTCGAGCAGTGCCGCCTGGGCGCGGCCCGCGATGACCTCGCCGTCGTTCGGCGTCTCGGTGAGCAACTTGTCGAACTCCTGGACGGCGAGCGCGTAGTCGCCAGCCTCCAGCGCCACGTCGGCCGCCGCGAAGCGCGGGTTGGCCGGCGGTTCGCCATTGGCGGTCTCGGCGCCCGGCGCGGCCACGGGCTGCGCGCGGCCGGCAATTCCGTTCGCCACGGCCGCCTGCCCGACCTGCTCGACGGCGTCCTGGATCTCCTCGGGTGTCTTCGTCCCCTGGAACAGCGGCGCCAGCTGGCCGCCGATGATCGCCACTACCGTGGGGACCGCCTGCACGCCGAGGGCCTGCGCGATGCGCGGCTGCTCGTCGACGTTGACGCGCGCCAGCAGGTACTTGCCCATCGCGGCATTGACGGCGCTCGCCAACGGCTGGCTCACGGATGCCGCGTTCGGGTCGCGCGGCGAGTAGAACTCGACGATGACCGGGTGCTGGGTGGACAGCGACGCCGCCTGGTCGAACTCGGCCTCCGTGAGTTCGACGACGTACCCGGCCCCGCCTGCCGGGGCGCTGGCCTGTTGTGCCAGCTGGGAGAGGTCGACGGCGCCGGGGCGGGAAAAGTTCTCAGTCATGGTGTCTATCTTCGCCCTCGTTCAGCAGGGATTCAAACCCACCCATAGGATGACGGTATGGCACATGAACGCGCAGGGCAGCCGGCCCAGGAATCCGATCTCATCGACGTTGATGCGCTGGTCGCGGCATATTACGACCAGACTCCGGACCCGTCGAACATCGACCAGATGGTCGTGTTCGGCACCTCCGGTCACCGAGGCTCGAGCTTCGACACGAAATTCAACGAGCTCCACATCGCCGCGACGACGCAGGCGATCGTCGAGTACCGCAAGTCCCAGGGGGTGAACGGCCCGCTCTTTATCGGTAAGGACACGCACGGCCTGTCCCTCCCTGCCTGGAAGACCGCGATCGAGGTGCTCGGCGCCAACGGCGTCGAGACGCTCGCCGAACGCGAGGACGAGTACACCCCGACTCCCGCCATCTCCAGAGCCATCATCCGCTACAACCGCGAGAACGACGCGCAGGCCGACGGCATCGTCGTGACCCCGTCGCACAACCCGCCCCGCGACGGCGGCTTCAAGTACAACCCGCCCAACGGTGGCCCCGCCGACACGGACGCGACGAGCGCCATCGCCGCCCGCGCCAACGA
The DNA here is from genome assembly GCA_012514785.1 of Propionibacterium sp. Taxonomy (GTDB): domain Bacteria; phylum Actinomycetota; class Actinomycetes; order Propionibacteriales; family Propionibacteriaceae; genus Arachnia. The sequence continues at coordinate 2,628 of JAAYZP010000454.1, forward strand.
GCTGATGGCCGATCCGAGCGGCATCCGCCGCGTCGCCTACGAGCAGTCGGGCGTGCAGCGCTACGACTACCGCACCCCGTACTGCGAGGAGCTGGCCACCGCGCTCGACTTCGACGCGATCAAGGCCGCCGGCCTCAAGCACGGTGCCGACCCGATGGGCGGCGCCGCCGTGCAGTACTGGGAGTTCCTCGCCGAGATGGGGCTGCCGATCGAGGTGGTCAACAACCGCGTCGATCCCCGCTGGAGCTTCATGACGCTGGACACCGACGGCAAGATCCGGATGGACTGCTCCTCCCCCGACGCGATGGCTTCGCTCGTGCAGCAGCGCGACAAGTTCACCGTCGCCACGGGCAACGACGCCGACGCGGACCGCCACGGCATCGTGACCCCCGACTTCGGGCTGATGAACCCCAACGCCTACCTCGCGGTGGCCATCAACTACCTGTACTCGCACCGCGATGGCTGGAGCAAGGACGCCGGCGTGGGCAAGACGCTGGTCAGCTCGTCGATCATCGACAAGGTGGCCACCAAGCTCGGCCGACGCCTCGTCGAGGTGCCGGTGGGCTTCAAGTGGTTCGTCCCCGGACTGATGACGGGCGACATCGGCTTCGGCGGTGAGGA
>JAAYZP010000455.1 GCA_012514785.1 Propionibacterium sp.
CGTCAAGGAGGGCGCCCGCTGCCGCTACACCACCATCCAGAACTGGTCGACCAACGTGTACAACCTGGTCACCAAGCGCGCCGTCTGCGAAGAGGGCGCGACGATGGAGTGGGTCGACGGCAACATCGGCTCCAAGGTCACCATGAAGTACCCGGCCGTCTACCTGATGGGCCCGCACGCCAAGGGTGAGACCCTGTCGATCGCCTTCGCGGGCGAGGGTCAGCACCAGGACGCCGGCTCGAAGATGGTGCACTGCGCCCCGTACACCTCCAGCTCGATCGTGAGCAAGTCGGTGGCGCGCGGCGGTGGCCGTTCCTCCTACCGCGGCCTCGTCGAGGTGCAGCCCGGTGCCAACCACTCGTCGTCCGGTGTGATGTGTGACGCGCTGCTCGTCGACACGATCTCGCGCTCCGACACGTACCCGTACGTCGACATCCGCGAGGAGGATGTCTCGATGGCGCACGAGGCGACCGTGTCGAAGGTGTCCGAGGACCAGATGTTCTACCTCATGAGCCGGGGCATGGACGAGCTCGAAGCGACCGCCATGATCGTCCGCGGCTTCGTCGAGCCCATCGCTCGCGAGCTGCCCATGGAATACGCCCTCGAGCTCAACCGCCTGATCGAGCTGCAGATGGAAGGCGCGGTCGGCTGATCGCCGCCCACGTCGCTCCCGAGTCACATTTCTCTAGAAGGAACACCAATTGACCACAGTTACTGACGCGCCGAACGTGGCCGGCGCCATCGAGTCCGTCGAATCCCACCTGCACCCGACCCCGTCGTGGGACCTGGCTGATCACCCGGTCCCCACCGGGCGCGAGGAGATCTGGCGGTTCTCGCCGGTCAAGAAGCTCAAGCAGCTGCTCGACGCCGACGCCGAGGGCGGCTCGCTCGACTGGGAGTCGGACGTCCCCGAGGGCGTCGTCGTCACTTCCATCGGTGTCGAGGAGGCGCAGGCCCTGGCGGCCGAGGCGCCCGTCGACCGGGTGTCGGCGATCGCTGCGAAGAACGCGGTGCAGCGCACCCACATCGACATCCCCGCGGACGCCGTCTATGACGAGCCCATCGTCTTCACGGGCAGGGGCTCGGGCGGCATCGCTCGCGACCACTACGTCGTGACCGTCGGCGCCAACGCGAAGGCGACGCTGATCTTCCGCTGGGAGGGCACCGCCTCCTACGCCGAGAAGTCGGACTTCGTCGTCGGCGACGGCGCGGAGCTCAACCTGGTGACCGTCCAGGACTGGGACGAGGGTTCCATCCACGGTGGGCAGCGTTCGGTGGTGGTCGGCCGTGACGCGCACGTCAAGACCGTCACCGCCTCGCTCGGCGGCGACGTCGTGCGACTGCAGGAGAACATGAGCTACGGCGGCCCCGGCGGCGAGCTGGAGAGCTACGGCGTGTACTTCGTCGACGGCCCGCAGCACGTGCAGCACCGCCTCTTCGTGGACCACAACGAGCCGCACACCAAGTCCGACGTGGACTACCGCGGCGCGCTGCAGGGCAAGGGCGCGCACGCCGTGTGGATCGGCGACGTGCTGATCCGCAAGGTGGCCGAGTCCATCGCCACGTTCGAGTCCAACAAGAACCTCCTGCTCACCGAGGGCTGCCAGGCCGACTCGGTGCCGAACCTGGAGATCGAGACGGGCGAGATCGAGGACGCCGGACACGCGTCGTCGACCGGGCGCTTCGATGAGGAGCAGCTGTTCTACCTCCGCAGCCGCGGCATCTCCGAGAAGGAGGCGCGCCGGCTGGTCGTGCACGGCTTCTTCTGGGAGATCATCCGTCGCATCGACGTGGAGGACATCGAGCAGAAGCTGCTCGCGCGCGTCGAGGAGGAGCTCGAGCTGCTCGAGCAGACGCAGGCCGAAGCATGAGCTTCGTCTCCGTCGCTGATGTGAGCGAACTCGTCGACGACGTGCCACTGGCCGTGGACGTCACCGACGAGCTCGCCGTCGCCATCGTGCGACACGGCGGCAAGCTCTACGCGATCGAGGACGAGTGCTCGCACGGCAACGTGCCGCTGTCGGAGGGTGACGTCGAGGACGGGGCGATCGAGTGCTACCTGCACGGCTCCCGCTTCGACCTCGCCACCGGCGACGTCCTCAACCTCCCCGCGACCCAGCCGGTCCGGGTCTTCCCGGTCCGCATCGACGGCGACTCCATCCAGGTGGACCTCGCCACCATCACCCAAGATTTCTAACGTTCGTAACTCACAGGAGAACATCCCATATGTCCACTCTCGTCATCAACGATCTCCACGCCAACGTCCTCACCTCGGACGGCCCGAAGGAGATCCTGAAGGGCGTGACCCTCACCATCAACCCCGGTGAGATCCACGCGCTCATGGGCCCGAACGGCTCCGGCAAGTCGACGCTGGCCTACGCCATCGCCGGCCACCCGAAGTACGAGATCACTTCGGGCACCGTCACCCTCGACGGCGTCGACCTCCAGGAACTGACCGTCGACGAGCGCGCCAAGGCAGGGCTCTACCTCGCGATGCAGTACCCCGTCGAGGTGCCCGGCGTGTCCGTCTCGAACTTCCTCCGCACGGCCAAGACCGCACTCGACGGCGAAGCCCCGAAGGTGCGCACCTGGGTGAAGGACGTGCAGGCCGCGCTGGAGAACCTCCAGCTCGACAAGTCCTTCTCGGGCCGCTCCGTCAACGAGGGCTTCTCCGGCGGTGAGAAGAAGCGCCACGAGATCGCGCAGCTGCAGCTGCTCAACCCCAAGGCGGCCATCCTCGACGAGACCGACTCGGGCCTCGACATCGATGCGCTGAAGATCGTCGCGGACGGCGTCAACGAGTACGCGTCCGCCGGCGACAAGGCGATCGTGCTGATCACGCACTACACGCGCATCCTCCGCTACATCGAGCCCACCTACGTGCACGTCTTCGTGGATGGCAAGATTGCCGAGTCGGGTGGCCGTGAGCTCGCCGACAAGCTCGAGGCGCAGGGCTACGAGCAGTACATCACTGCCGCCGCCAACGCCTGATCCGCACCGCAGTTTGGAGAACCCCATGGACGTAGCCGCCCTGCGCGAGCAGTTCCCGATCCTCTCCCGCACCGTCGGGGAGTACCCGCTGGTGTACCTGGATTCGGCGAACACCTCGCAGAAGCCGACGGCCGTCATCGACGCCATCGCCGCCCACTACCGCGACCACAACGCGAACGTGGCCCGTGCGATGCACATGCTCGGGGCCGAGGCCACCGAGGCGTTCGAGGGCGCCCGCGCGAAGGTGGCGACGTTCATCGGGGCCTCCAGGCCCGAGGAGATCATCTTCACGAAGAACGCCTCCGAGGCGCTCAACCTCGCCGCCAACTCGCTGGGGGCCGCGCTGCGCCCCGGCGACGAGGTGGTGATCTCCGTGATGGAGCACCACTCCAACATCGTGCCCTGGCAGCTCGCCTGCGAGCGCTCGGGTGCGACGCTCAGGTGGTTCGACGTGACCGCCGACGGGCGTCTCGACCTCGAGAAGGCCGCCTCGGAGCGGCTCATCAACGAGCGCACCAGGATCGTGAGCCTCACCTGGGTCTCGAACGTGCTCGGCACGCGCAACCCCGTCGCCGACATCGCCCGACAAGCCCACGCCGTCGGGGCGAGGATGGTCGTCGACGCTTCGCAGGCCGTGCCGCACCAGGCCACCGACGTCGCCGCGATCGGCGCCGACATCGTGGCCTTCACCGCGCACAAGATGTGCGGGCCCACCGGCATCGGCGTGCTGTGGGGCGACTACGACCTCCTCGCCTCCCTGCCCCCGTTCCTGGGTGGCGGCGAGATGATCGAGATCGTCGAGATGGAGCGCTCCACGTACGCGGCCCCGCCGCACCTTTTCGAGGCGGGTACGCCGCCGATCGCGCAGGCGATCGGGCTGGGTGCCGCCATCGACTTCCTGAGCGGCATCGGCATGGACAAGATCGAGGCCCACGAGCACGCGATCACCGAGTACGCGCTGGCGAAGCTCACCGCCATCGACGGGTTCACGCTGCTGGGCCCGGCGGAGGCCGTCGAGCGCGGATCCGCGATCTCGTTCAACATCGACGGCGTGCACCCGCACGACGTCATGCAGATCCTGGACTCGCGCGGCGTCGCGATCCGCGGTGGCCACCACTGTGCGCGCCCGCTGCACAAGCGGTTGGGGCACCAGTCCTCGACCCGTGCGTCCGCCTACCTCTACACCACGCCCGGCGAGATCGACGCGCTCGCTGACGCCCTGGTGTTCACCCGTGACTACTTCGCACCGAAATTCGGATGACCCCATGAATGTTGACGAGCTCTACCAGACGATCATCCTCGACCACTACCGCGAGAAGCACCACAGCGGCCTCCGGGATCCGTTCGACGCGGAGGTGCACCACGTCAACCCTTCCTGCGGCGACGAGCTCACCCTGCGGGTGCACCTCACGAACGGCACTGTCGGGGACGTCTCGTACGAGGCGGAGGGCTGCTCGATCTCGCAGGCGTCGACGTCGATCATGACCGACCTCGTGATCGGCACGAGCCCCGAGCACACGCTCGAACTCCACGACGAGTTCCTCGAGGTGATGCAGTCCAAGGGGGAGTTGACTCCGGACGAGGACCGCTTCGAGGACGCGATCGCCTTCGCCGGGGTTGCAAAATTCCCCGCTCGCGTAAAATGTGCATTGCTCGGATGGTCCGCCGTCCGGGATGCGATCTTCCAAGCTCAAGTGAAGGAGCAGAAATGACCGATACCCGACCAAGCGATCTCGTGAAGGACGACCTTCCCGACGTCAACGTCACCACCGCAGTCCCCACCGAGGACGAGGTCTTCGAGGCGATGAAGGACGTCGTCGACCCCGAGTTGATGGTCAATGTCGTAGACCTGGGCCTGGTGTACGACGCGACCGTCGACGACGAGGGCAACGTCACGCTCGACATGACGCTCACCTCGCCCACCTGCCCGCTCACGGACAAGATCGAGTACGACACCCGCTACGTCCTCGACGGACTGGCGAAGTCGGTCACGCTCAACTGGGTGTGGCTGCCGCCGTGGACGCTCGAAATGATCACCGACGACGGTCGCGAGCAGCTGCGCTCCATCGGGTACAACCTGTGACCCGGTGAAAGACCTGAAGGTCGGCTGGGGAGCAGGACTCGCCGCCTACCTTCTCTGGGGCGCATTCCCGCTCTACTTCGTCCTGTTGGCCCGGTCCGCACCACTCGAGGTGGTTGCGCACCGGGTCATTTGGAGTCTGGCGTTCTGCCTGCTCATCCTCGCCGTCACCCGCGGGTTCGACGGCTTCGCCGCCATCTGGAGGGACCGCCGCGCCGCGTTGCTCATGACCGCGGCCGGTGTGCTGATCACGCTCAACTGGTCCACTTACATCATCGGGGTCCTCTCCGGCCGCACCCTGGAGGCGGCGCTCGGGTACTTCATCAACCCGCTGGCCGTGGTGGCGTTCGGCGTCCTGGTATTCAAGGAGAAGCTGCGTCCGCTGCAGAAGCTGGCGCTGGTCTTCGGCGTCGCGGCCGTCATCGTGATGGTGCTGGCGTACGGGGAGATCCCGTGGATCGCGCTGATCCTGACGTTCACGTTCGGCACCTATTCGCTGGTGAAGAAGGTGGTGGGCGCGACGGTGAAGCCGGTGCCGGGGCTGGCCTTCGAGACGACGGTGGTCGTGCCGCTCGCGCTGGCGTTCGTGATCTACCTGGGGGCGGTGGGGGAGTCGACGTTCACCTTCGACGGCTACGGCGCGCTGCTGGTGGCCAGTGGCGTGATCACGGCGATCCCGCTGCTGATGTTCGCCGTCGCGGCGAAGCACCTGCCCATGGTGGCGCTCGGGGTGGTGCAGTACCTGGCGCCCATCGGGCAGTTCCTGATCGGCTGGCTGATCCTCGACGAGCCGATGCCAGCCTCCCGCTGGGCCGGCTTCGCGTTGGTGTGGGTCGCGATCGCGCTCTTCGTGGGCGACGCCCTCCGCCAGGGCCGCCGGCGATAGAGCGGTCCTCAGCCAGGTCGAAGGGCTCACCAGGAAAAGTGGCGCTTGATGGTTGAGCCGTCGCCGCGACGCCTTCCCCTGCGGGAGCTGAGGAAGGACGCTCCTATGTTGTGTCAAGCGGCGTTTTCGAGGTGTTTGTAGAGTTCTCGGGTGACGTAGCGTTTCAGGATGCGGCGGATTTCTCTCGGGGTTTTGCCTTCGGCGAGGCGTCGTTCGATGTAGGCCTTGGTGCGGGGGTCGTGACGCCATCTGGCGAGGACGATGGTGTAGATGGCGCTGTTGAGGTGTCGGTCGCCGGAGCGGTTGAG
>JAAYZP010000456.1 GCA_012514785.1 Propionibacterium sp.
CCCGCCGCGGGAGGCATTGAACGTGGCGGTGAGCTGCTCGGCGTCGACGCCCTCGGCGGCGAGCACCTTCTTGGCGTCGGAGTCGACGGTGGCCAGCGCGATGAGCAGGTGCTCCGTCGCCGCGAACTGGTCGCCGAGCTTGCCGGCGATGGTCTCGGCGGTGGCGAGCACGCGCACGAAGGGGCCGGACAGGGTGGGCTGCGTCACGGAGCTGCCGGTGGCCGACGGGAGCTTCTTGATGGCCGCGATGGCGCCGGCCTCCACCTGCTGTGGGCTCGCCCCGCATTCCTCGAGCAGGGCTCCGACGGTGTTGTCGGGGGTGAGCAGCAGCCCGTGCAGCAGGTGGGCAGGCTCGGTGCTGGGGTTTCCGTTGGTGAGAGCCTGACGCACGGCTGCGGTCACGGCGTCACGGCTCTTCGTGGTCAGCTTGTCAGTATTCATGTGCTCTCCTGGGAAAGAATCGTTAGGGTTGAGTCTAACGCACTCAACTTTGCTTTTCCACAGGCGCCGCCGCCCGCCGCCCGGCGCGGATAAGCTCCGTGCATGGAGCGCGACGAGGCCATTCACCAGTACTACAGCCAGGACCACGACGAGTCACGCCGGCTGACCCGCTCGGGCCAGGGCAGGCTCGAGTTCGAGCGCACGCAGGCGATCGTCCGCGCCGCCACGCCCCGGCCGGCGCGCATCCTGGACATCGGCGGTGGGCCCGGGACACACGCGGCGGCGCTCGCGGAGGCGGGCTATGACGTCGTGCTCGTGGATGTGGTGGAGGCGCTCGTCGAGGAGGCGAGCGCGCACGGCAGCTTCGAGGCGCTGGTGGGTGATGCCCGGTCGCTCGCCTTCGACGACGCCTCCTTCGACGCCGTCCTGATGGCCGGACCGCTCTACCACCTGCACACCCGCGCGGACCGGCTGCTGGCGCTTCGGGAGGCCGCGCGCGTCTGCCGGCCCGGCGGCGCCGTGCACGCGGCCGCCATCCCCCGGCTCGTGGCGTTCGCCGACATGACGACCTTCCCCGAGTTCTTCCGGGAGTTCGCGGGGCAGCTGATGACGATGATGCTCGACGGCACCCCGCCCGTGCTGGAGGGCACATTCCCCGCCGGACACTTCCACACCGCCGACGAGCTCGAGTCGGAGATGACTGAGGCGGGGCTCGTCGACGTCGAGGTTGTCGGGTTGGAGGGGCCCAACGGGCTCGCCATGGAGTTCATCGAGGTGGGTGGGGAGGAGTACGCCGCGGCCAAGCACCTGGCCGAGGCGTGGGCCGGCCGGCGCGAGATCGCCAACATGAGCAGCCACCTCTTCGGCACGGGCCGGGTCTGACCCGCTGAGTGGGCGAAATATCCCCCTGAACGCCTCTGGGGCGGCATTTTGCTGCCCCGAAGGCGTTCAGGGGGATATTTCGCCCAACATAGTGCTTGACCCCTGCGCAAGAATGGAGCCATGACGAACCTCGCACCCACATACGACCTCAAGAGCGACGCCAAGATCCCCGCGATCGGGCTCGGCACCTGGCCACTGGACGACCGCGAGGTCGAGCAGATGTGCCTCGCCGGCTTCGAGATCGGCTACCGGATGGTCGACACCGCCGAGAACTACCGCAACGAAGCCGGCGTGGGGCGCGCGGTGCGCAACTCCGGCCTCCCGCGCGAGGAACTCTTCGTCACCACGAAGTTCAACCGCGAATGGCACGGCGACCCGCTCGCCGGCATCCAGCAGAACCTGAGCACCCTCGGGCTCGACTACGCCGACCTGATCCTCATCCACTGGCCCAACCCCGACCAGGACCTCTACGTCCAAGCCTGGGAGGGCCTGATCGAGGCCCGCCAGCGCGGCCTGACCCGGGCGATCGGCACCTCCAACTTCAAGCCCGCCCACCTGGAGCGCATCATCGACGCCACCGGCGTCACCCCGGACGTCAACCAGATCCAGTGCAA
>JAAYZP010000457.1 GCA_012514785.1 Propionibacterium sp.
ACCCATGACCACCACGTTCGGCTACATCTCGCCCGAGCAGCAGATGCAGGACCGCGCGGAGTTCGCCCGCAAGGGCATCGCGCGTGGCCGGTCCGTGTGCGTGCTCAAGACGGGGCCGGGCATCGTGTTCGTCGCCGAGAACCACAGCTCGACACTCCACAAGGTCTCCGAGATCTACGACCGGATCGGTTTCGCGGCGGTCGGCCGCTACCACGAGTTCGAGTCGCTCCGGATCGCGGGTATCCGTCACGCCGACATGCGCGGCTACTCCTACGACCGCGCCGACGTCACCGGCCGGAGCCTGGCGGGCGCCTACTCGCAGCTGCTCGGCGGCGCTTTCGCATCGTCGGTGGACAAGCCGTTCGAGGTGGAGCTGATCGTCGGCGAACTGGGGGACGACGTCGGCTCCGACGTGCTCTACCGGATCAGTTACGACGGGGTGATCACCGACGAGCGCTCGTTCTCGGTGGTGGGCGGCGACGCCGAACGCACCGCCAAGGCCATCGGCGAGGGGTACGCCCCGGACATCTCCCTGGCAGCCGCGGTGCGGCTGGCTGCGGCGTCGCTGACGCCCGACGGCGCGCTGCAGGCGCACCAGCTCGAGGTGGCGCTCCTGGACCGCGCAGCGCGCAACCGTCGCACGTTCGTGCGGCTGGACGCGGCCCGGGTCGGGGAGCTGCTCGATGCCTGAGATGCGGGTCCTGATCATCGGTGCGGGGCTCGTCGGCAGCTCGCTCGGGCTGGCGCTCAGCCGCTCCGGTTGCGACGTGCTGCTCGCCGATTCGCACAATTCGCACGCGATCGTCGCCGCCGGCATGGGTGCCGGGCGGGTGGCCGAGCCGAATCCGGAGAACGTCGCGCTCGTTGTGGTCGCCACGCCGCCGGCCGTGATCGCGAAGGTCGTCGTCGATTCCCTCCGGAAATACCCGGCGGCCGTCGTCACCGACGTCGGGTCCGTCAAGGCGCCGATCGCCTCGGCGGTGGCGGAGCTGGCGCCGGAGGTAGCCGACCGGTACGTGCCCTCGCATCCGATGGCCGGCTCCCAGTACACGGGGCCGCTCACGGCGAGCGGGTCGCTGTTCGTCGACCGCACCTGGGTGGTCACGCCCGTGGAGGACAACTCGGTGGACAGCATCGCCGTCGTCGTGCAGGCGGCAGAGCGGGCCGGGGCCCGGGTCCTCGTGATGGCGCCCGAACAGCACGACGAGGCCGTCGCGCAGGTCAGCCACGTGCCGCACCTGATGAGCATCCTCACCGCCTCGCACCTGCGCGCCGTGCCGGGGGAGAACCTCAAGCTCGCCGGTCAGGGGATCCGCGACGTGACCCGGATCGCGGGCTCCGACACCGGGCTGTGGCGGCAGATCATCACCGCCAACGCCGACGCGATCCGCCATGAGCTGACCGAGGTCGGCGAGGACCTGGACTACCTCGTGGGCGTCCTCGACGACCCCGACCGGCTCGAGGCGTTCCTCGGGCTCGGGCAGGCCGGGGCGCGCGCCCTGCTGGTCAAGCACGGGCAGGAACCGCTCGATGTGCTCGAGGTGACCGTCGAAATCCCGGATGAGCCGCGCGCACTCGCCCGCCTCTTCGGCGACATCGGCGACGCCGGCTTCAACGTCGAGGACTTCGAACTGCGCCACGATCCCGTGCGCGAAGTGGGTTACCTGACTATCGTCGTCGAGAGGGAGGTTGCGGAGCAGTTCCGCGGCACCCTCGAGAAGCAGGGGTGGGTCGCCGTCTCGGCGGCCAAGAAAGGTTGAGATGGATTCACTGTTGATCGCCATCGACGGGCCCAGCGGTGCCGGCAAGTCGACCACCGCTCGGATGCTCGCCGAGAAATGGGATCTGGGCTACCTCGACACCGGCGCGATGTACCGGGCCGAGACGGCCGGGGTGCTCGCGGAGCTCGTGGAGGGCGACGACGCCATCGCCGAGTACGTCCGGTGCGCGGACCTGCAGATCGACACGTCGTGCGAGGGCAACCGGCTCGTCATCAACGGGCGCGACGTCACCGACGAGATCCGCGAGCCGCGCATCTCGTCGGCCGTGTCCAGGGTGGCCACCAACATGGTCGTTCGCGAAGTGCTGACGAACCGCATGCGGGAGATCATCGACGAGCACGCCCGGCGCATCGTCGTCGAAGGCCGGGACATCACGACGGTGGTGGCCCCCGACGCCGACGTGCGGGTGCTGCTCATCGCGGACCCTGCGGCCCGGGTGGCCCGCCGCGAGGCGGAACTCGCGGGCAAGGCCGACCTCACGGCGGTGCAGGACCAGGTGCTGCGCCGTGACCGCGACGACTCGACGGTGTCCAACTTCACCGACGCGGCCGAGGGCGTCACCGTGCTGGATTCCACGTTCCTCACCCCCGAGGAAGTGGTGGCCCGGATCGAGGAGTTGATGCCCCGTGGCTGAGCCATTGGACGTCCTGGTGTTCTACGTGCCGGTGGAGCACACGCAGGAGGTGCTGGCGGGGATCTTCGCCGCCA
>JAAYZP010000058.1 GCA_012514785.1 Propionibacterium sp.
CTGCGCCGCGCGCTCCGTCATGCCACTCCTTCGTGCGTCAAGCTTCCTCGGGCATGGCACGCTTCGGTTCGGCAGCGCGCTTCGTTGCCCGCCTTGCCTCCCGAATGTACTCCAAACCGGTGATGACCGTGAGGATCAGGGCGGCCCACATCGCCAGCCAGGCGAACACCTGCAGCGGCCCGGGGAGGCCCGGCAGATACAGCAAGAACAGCAGCAGGGCGACGGTCTGGGTGACCGTCTTGGCCTTGCCGCCGGAGTTCGCCGCCATGATCGTGCCGCGCTTCTTCAGGGAGTCGCGCAGCCAGGTGATGCCCCACTCGCGCACCAGGATGATGACCGTGAAGTACCACGGGAGCTCCCCCAGGATGCTGAGCGCGACGAACGCCGCCCCGGTCAGCGCCTTGTCGGCGATCGGGTCCCACAGCTTCCCGAAGTCGGTCACCAGGTTGTACTTGCGCGCGATCGTGCCGTCGGCGAAGTCCGTGATCATCGCCACCGCGAAGATGCCGGTGGCGATGATCCGCATCGTCGCGTCGGTGGGGTCCAGGAACAGCACCACGAGCATCACCGGCACCAGGACGATCCGGATGATGGTGAGGATGTTGGGTACGTTCCAGTTGCTGGGTGCTGTCTCGGTCATGGTGTCTCCGCGATGAGGTCGATGCCCTCGCAATCGACGGCCGTTGCTGTGACGAGCTGCCCCACCGGGAGCTCGACGTCGAGGGTGACGGCGCCGTCGGTCTCGGGCCCCTGGTGCTGCGCGCGCCCGTAGGTGACGCCGTCGTCGGTGCCTTCGACGAGCACCTCCAACTGCTCCCCCACCCGGTCGAGCGCCCGGGCCTCGGAGACCTGGAGGGCGACGTCGGCCAGCATGGCGCGGCGCTCCTCGATCTCCTCTGCGGCCAGGTGGCGATCGAGCGTGGCGCCCTCGGTGCCCTCCTCGTCGGAGTAACCGAACACGCCGAGCACGTCGAGGGACGCGTCGACGATGAACTGCCTGAGGGTGTCGACGTCGGCCTCCGTCTCGCCCGGGAAGCCGGCGATCACGTTGCTGCGGATGCCCGCCGTGGGCGCCTGCTGGCGGATCTGGTGGATGAGCGTGAGGAAGCTGTCGGGGTCGCCGAAGCGGCGCATGTGGCGCAGCACGTCGGCGGAGGCGTGCTGGAAGCTGAGGTCGAAGTACGGCACGACCTTCTCGGTGTTCAGGATGGCGTGCAGCATCGAGGGCCTGATCTCGGCCGGCTGCAGGTAGCTGACGCGGATCCACTCGATGCCGTCCACCCCGGAGAGCTGCTCCAGCAGCGTCTCCAGGCGGACCTCGGCGCCCAGGTCCTTGCCGTAGGAGGAGGTGTTCTCGGAGACCAGGAACAGCTCCTTGACGCCCTGCTCCGCCAGCCAGCGCGCCTCGGCGAGCACGTCGCCCGGCTCGCGGGAGAGGTACGATCCGCGGAACGACGGGATCGCGCAGAACGAGCAGCGGCGGTCGCAGCCCGAGGCGATCTTCAGGCTCGACCACGGCGCGTCGGAGAGCCGACGGCGCGAGCTCAGCCAGGCGTGGCCCGGCACCGCGACGTCCTCCGCGGCCCGGGGGCGCGCGGCGGGCGCGAGCGGCAGCAGCTTGCGGCGGTCGCGGGGCACGTGCGAAATCTGCTCCTCGCCGTCGAGGATCCCGCGCAGGCGGTCGGCGATGTCGCGGTAGGAGTCGAAGCCGAGCACCGCGTCGGCCTCGGGCAGTTCGTCGGCGAGCTGGACGCCGTAGCGTTCCGCCATGCAGCCGACGGCGACCACCGACTTCACCGTGCCGTCGGCCTTCATGTCGGCGGCGGCGAGCAGGGTGTCGATCGAGTCCTTCTTCGCCTGCGCCACAAAGCCGCAGGTGTTGACCACCACGGTCTCGGCGGTGGCGGCGTCGTCGACGAGGGCGAAGCCGCCGGCCTCCAGGCGCGCGGCGAGCTCCTCGGAGTCGACGTCGTTGCGGGCGCATCCGAGGGAGGCGATGTGGACGGATCGAAGTGCTGTCATGGTGCGGCCAGCTTACCGCTCAGCCCTGGGCGAGGTTCGCCAACACTTCGTCGAGGTCGTCGGCCTTGACCAGCACCTCGCGGGCCTTCGAGCCCTCGGAGGGTCCGACGACGCCGCGCGACTCCAGGATGTCCATGAGCCGGCCGGCCTTGGCGAAGCCGACGCGCAGCTTGCGCTGCAGCATGGACGTGGAGCCGAGCTGCAGCTCGACCACGAGCCGGCAGGCGTCCAGCACGAGGTCCATGTCGTCGCCGATGTCGTCGACGACCTTCTTCTCGCTCGCCGCCGGTGCGGTGACGTCCTCGCGGTAGGTGGGCTGCAGCTGGCCGCTGACGAACTCCACCACCTCGCGCACCTCGGACTCGTTGACCCACGCGCCCTGCACGCGCACGGGCTTGCCCGCGCCCATCGGCAGGAAGAGGGCGTCGCCCTTGCCGACGAGCTTCTCGGCGCCGGGCTGGTCCAGGATGACGCGCGAGTCGGTCATCGAGGAGGTGGCGAACGCGAGCCGGGAGGGCACGTTGGCCTTGATCAGGCCTGTGACGACGTCGGTGGAGGGGCGCTGCGTGGCGAGCACGAGGTGGATGCCGGCGGCGCGCGCGAGCTGCGTGATCCGCACCACGGAGTCCTCGACGTCGCGGGCCGCCACCATCATGAGGTCGGCGAGCTCGTCGACGATCACCAGCAGGTACGGGTACGGCGCCAGCACCCGCTCCGAGCCGGGCGGCAGCTTCACCTGACCCGCACGCACCGCCTTGTTGAAGTCGTCCACGTGCCGGAACCCGAAG